>CACYCN010000125.1 GCA_902772895.1 uncultured Ruminococcus sp. | reverse complement strand
TATTATCATTAAGCAAAATCCGCCGGATTGCAAGATTGTAATGAGAAAAGAATCGGATTTCTTGTTAATCTTTCCTGCCCTCAGGCAATTCCGGATAGATGTTTTCTCAAAGTGTCAGCAGCAGTTCGGGAAGATCGGAAAATTGTTTTAATTCCGGCACGGTTTCACGGATCCTGCCGAAACCGTATGCCGCATGAATAAACGACAGTCCTGCTTTCATGGTAGCATCGTAATCTCCCTGGATATCGCCGATGTAATACCCTCCCGTCAACTGATTCCGACGGGCAATCAGGGCAATATTATCGCCTTTCTCTTTCAGGTTATTGCCGTAGCACTCGATATCCTCAAAGTATTTGCCGAATCCGTAATATTCCAGAAACGCTTCAATGTATCCCTGCTGACAGTTACTGACAATATACAGGGAATAGTTCGTTTGCAGTCGCTGCAAGGTCTTTTCCAGATCCGGATATAAAACACCGCCATGTTCCCGCAGATAGTCATTTTCATACCGGCAGCACTGATCCAACAGTTCCATCCGACGCTCTTCTGACAGATCATCAAAGATAATCTCCGCAATCTTATCCATCGTCAGTCCCATAACGCCCATGATATCCTCTCTGGTGATAGCTCTGCGATGTTCTCCGAGCTGATGCAGCTTTTCCGTCCATGAACGGGCGACGTTTTCGGAGGAATCCCAGAGCGTACCGTCCATATCAAAAATCAGACCGGTTTTCATTCACTTTCCACCATCCTCTGATAAATTTCCCGCAGTTGTGACGGGTCATGAGGGGTTTCACTCAGAATGGTGATTCTGCCCGGACGGACATCTCTGGCTTTTAACCAGATATCGGCAAACATTTCCTCCGAAATGCCATAACTTGCCGGATGATAATCCAGTCCGTATGTCCGGAAAAATCCGATCAGCCCATCCGGTGACTGTCCCTGGAAAATGCACGCCGGAATACTTCCCATTGCTACCGCCAGTCCGTGAGAAATCTTGATTTCCGGATAGTATTCTTCAATGGCATGGGCAAAAAGATGTTCGCTGCCGCTGCACGGACGGGATGATCCGGCAATTTCCATTGCCAGTCCCCCCATCACCAAGGCACGGGACAGAATCCGGATAAATACATGATTCTTCAGGTCTTTTTCGTCACAGTGATAAACGGAATCATAACTCATCCTCGCCAGCGCATAAGCAAAATCTTCCACATTGCCTGAAGTTCTGGCAGCGGATAGTTTCCAGTCAAATAATGCGGTATGTTTGGCTATGGTATCGCCGATACCGGATAATGTCTGTCCGATGGGGGCATTGATAATCATATTGGTATCCACAATGATCGCTGCCGGAATCTTACAGGCAATGGTTTTCCTGGCAGCCCCCTCTGTTTCCAATACGGAAAACGGTGATGCCAGAGAATCATTACTCAACGACGTCGGCATACAGATATAAACCGCCTTACTGATATGAGCGGCATATTTTGCGGTATCCAGTACCCTGCCTCCGCCGATGCCAATAATGACCCGGATATCCTCAATACATACTTTTTTGGCAATCGCTACGGCTTCATCAAAGCTTGCCCGCTGTATCGCCATAACTTCCGCACCGCCGAAATCACTGCTGATATCCATGATCTTCTCCCGATAGATATCAATCAGAAACTGTTCCGATATCACGATCGTTTTCTGACCGATAATATCCGGAATATATCGTTTGATAATTTCGTCTGAATGAAAAAACGCATCCTCTTCCACTGTCAGACACAACGGAAGATTAAATCTGGTATGCTGGTTCATAATGGCTCCTTTCTCCGCCCGTTTCAGCAGCGTGACGCTACACCCGTGTTTTGCATCGCAGACAGAATATCCGGACTTTCCGCCTCACGGCGGCAAGCTGCCGCTCCCCATTTCGTTTTGTAAAGTTCTTGCCAAACGGTTCCTTCGTGTCTTTGCAAAAACGATCAAGGGTGCGCAGGCTCTGGCCAGGCAGAACGGCTTTGTTCCGATCGTATGACATTGTTATTTCCGAACGGATTCGGGTATGTCTGTTCTTTTGCCGGGATTGACATGAACCATACAGTGCTTGACGTCAGGAAATTCCGTTTCAATCCTGTCATGAACCGTCTCGGCTGCCGTATGGGCTTCTATCAGCGTTTTGGAGGAATCCATTACGATATCCACCTCTACATAGATTCTGGACCCGAACAGTCTTGTCCGGAATTCATCAATCCCCAGTACTTCGTCAACTGACAAGATGACTTCCCTCATCTTCTCGACCGTTTCATCCGGACAGGATTTATCAATCATTTTATCGATGGCATCCCGGAAAATATCAAAGGCGGCTTTCTCGATAAACAGACAGATGACCAGACTGGCAATCGGGTCAAGAATCGGCGCCCCGAGTCTTGCTCCCAGGATTCCGATGAAAGCGCCAACGGATGACATGGCGTCCGAACGATGATGCCAGGCATCCGCTTTCAGCGCGCCGGAATTGATTTTTTTGGCAGCCCGGACGGTATATTGATACATCAGTTCCTTGACCAGAATGGAGACTACCGCCGCAATCAGCGCCAGAGTTCCCGGTGTCGCCAGTGTTCCGGATCCGGCATGGATGATATTATCAATACCCTTATAACCGATGCCCAGTCCGGTGGCTGCCAGCACGATCGCTAACAGTAAGGAAGCCACACATTCAATGCGTTCATGACCATAGGGATGTTCCTTATCCGGCTTCCTTCCGGAAAGCGTTACTCCGATCATGACAACAAAGGTGCTGAATACGTCAGAAGCGGAATGTACCGCATCCGATATCATCGCTCCCGATCCCGCAAAAATTCCCGCCAGTAATTTCAACAGGGATAATGCGATATTCACAATCACACTGACAACCGATACTCTCATCGCTGTCGCCTGAAATACATCCTGATTCTTTTGTTTGATCTCAGCACTCATAGGCTCATCTCCTTTTCGGTTTCAATTCACCGTACTCTATCGCTGAACCGACAGAAAAAAACATCCGCAGAACAGCATGGATTTTGCTGTCCCACAGATGTCAAATCTGCTGCCCGAAAGCCCGGCTTCATGACTTCGTCATCGCCTGATCAGTCTGTCAGTATTTGTTTTATTATATGATATGCCGGGTCTTTTGTCAAGGTGCCGGCGCAGAGCCTGCGCACGTCCCCACTTCACTTCGGAGGCAACACTGATTCACAAGATACTCAGAACCGCGGACATAAACCAGTCGGTCAGTTAGTCAGAGTGAGCGTATGCGAACGCCGACGCGAATAGGGAGCGGCAGCTTGCCGCCTCAGGGTATGTGTGTGTCGTTCCGGTCAGACTTCCTTTTCCTTAAAAAGATCAGACTGACCTGCGGAGTCTCCGGACACACTTTACTTTACTTTCCTATCCTTTTCTTTCCTTTTCTTTCCTTTACTTTATGCCATTATTCCGGGATTAACGGTAATTTTTCTCGGAATAACATTCGTTTTTCATGGAAAAATCTTCATCAGGGCGCACGGACAGAAAGGTTCCGGTTTCTGTCTGTCAAAATCCGGAACCTTTCCTGATTCATTTTCGGAATAAAGTCAATCCGATCAGTAGTTCCTCCTTTGCGCCCAGTGTCCGCTACGGAGGGTTTCCATTCACCCGATGCAGTGACCGTCCGTACAGGAATCAGCGACTGAACAGGGGCTGTGCCTTCACCATCCCCTTCACCTGACCCTTAAAACAAGAGAAAATTCAAAAATATTGCATAATATTTCGAAAAAACTGCACCCATCAGAACTTTATCTGCGTATATCAAGGTGAAAGGCAGAGCAGATCAACATACAGGAGGAAGAAAGATGGACAACCTGAAACTGGCAGAACGTCTGAAAAAGCATGATGAACGTGCTTTGGAAGAAATCATCCGGAAATATACTCCGCTGGTATCAACGATAATTTATAACATAGCTTCAGGCTGGCTGCAAAAGCAGGATGTTGAAGAGGTCGTAACAGATGTATTCGTTACACTTTGGAGAAATGCCGAAGGACTTCAACCCGAAAAGCTGCATAGCTATCTATGCTGTATTGCCAAGAGCCGTGCAAAGGACAGACTGAGAAAACAAAAAGGCCCTGAACTGGTAGATATTTCTGAAATCGATATTGCGGATGAAACGATCATCGAGCTTGACAGCGAAAATAAAGCATTGAAACAGGAGCTCCAGCAGGAAATCAGACAGATCAAACAACCCGATCAGGAAATACTGATCCGCTATTATTTTTACTACCAATCAGTCTCAAAAATAGCGGCGGCACTTGAAATGAATGTTGAAACCGTCAAATCAAAACTGCAGCGGACAAGAACGAAACTCAGAACCGCTTTGCAGAACAGGGGGTACTGATCATGAAAGATATCAGAAGAGAAAAAAACATATTTGACGTGATGGATTTTGAAAACCTTACAGAAGAGGAATGGGAAAGCATGAACGAGCGGATCATTGAACCAAACGATATCGATTACCGTACGATCCGGAACGGAGTATTTGAACAGCTGAATCTGAATCCGAAAAAGAAAAAACACTTCTCCCGCAAGGCTCTGACCATCGGACTGATCGCTGCCGCTATCTGTATCTCCGCCATTGGCATCGGAGTTACCGCATCCGGTTCTTTCAGACAGATTTTTGGCGGATTTATGGAGGGTGACACACCCGATGCTGTCGGAACAGGCAGTCACCTTTCCGTCAACTGTGAAAAAAATCAGATTGATCTGCACGGATTATGCGGCAACGGCACTTCCGTTTACGCCGTCTATACCATTGAAAAGAAAGACGGAACCGATTTTGTCAAGGATTACCGCAATACATTTACACTTTATGAAGGCAATCTGTTTGAATCCTTTCCGGACTATGAAGGTCCTGGAGCGGAAGAAGATCCCAACTATGGTTCCGGATGTCTTGACCCTGACAAAAGAGGTATCTGGGCAACAAAAGGCGGCATCCTGACCGGCGATGAAGAGCTTCCGGTAGTTTACGGAACCTTTGACTACAGGTTTGAAAGTAATCGCTCTATCAAGGTCTTTGCCAACTGCCACAGCAATGAAGATAATCTGAGAGGCAACACGCTCCATCTGCGTGACCGTACCATCAATGCCTATACGCCTGTCAGTACGATCTACCGCTATGCAAAAGACGGTAAAGAAATTTGCTCAGAAGTGATCGAGGGTCTGAAAACGGACTATCCTGATCTCTATCAGAGCTTTCTTGCCATAAGCAAAAACGCCTGCTCCGAAAAACCAAAGGAACTTCCCGAAAACACTATAAATGAAGCCTACGATTTTATCCGTCAGATCCGCAAAGCTTACCGTCCCCTTCTGAAAGAAAATGAGGTCATCATCATGGACGGGATCCTGCAGGGATGGAAAATCTGTGAAAAGACAGCTCTTGACCTTAACTATGAGATTTCTGTCCGGATGGACTATCAGAGTACCACTCGCCGACTGGAGATCGACTCCGAAAAAGAATTGGTTTATACACCCGATCCCGATACGGTTTTTGCCGATGATCCGGACTATAACCCTGCGGAACACCGTCACGAACCTGTTACTTTTACAGTGGAAAGCATCGAAGCCGATTCCTTCTCGATCCGCATCAAAACCCACAGTGAACCTGCCACTGAATACCGCAGTCTTCTCTTTGACAGTCTCTGCCGCAATGCCACCATCGAGCTTCTGGACGGTACCAGATATGACACATGGAGTATCGGCATACACTCACAGGAGACGACAGAGAGCAACACGGATGATCTCTTCCAGTTCTTCTATTATTCTTTCAGCGAAAATGAATACACCGGTAAACCGGTCGGAATCGATCCCTCCGACATCAAAGCAATCTACCTTGGCAGTACCAGACTCTACGGTGAATAATTCATAACCGCATACCATCATCTGCCCGGCGGCCACTCGGAAAGTGACCGCCGTATTTTTTTAAATAAACTGCATGAAAAAGCTCCCTTCGGGAGGGAGCTTTTCTTGCCATTATCAGTCATTCAGAATTTTCATTGTAAAAAACAACATTCTGAATCCCGCAAAAGTTCTGATCAGTTTCCGATAGTCTTCATTACGGATCCTGCCGCCGTTGGACATCAGGTCATAGATCACTTTTCCTTCCTGCATCTTCTGACCGGTACGCTGAAAACCTGCCCGTTCATAAAAATGCAGACGGTTCAGCCGTTGGGAATAATTCTGATATTTTTCATCGATTTCTTCAATAGCCAGAAAAAAACGTCTTCCCTGATAGTATTTCTGAGCGGCATGGAGAATCGCCGTTCCATAGCCCATGCCCCGTTTTCTTTCATCTACCGCAAAATAGAAAACGTAACTCAGATCAAGATAGTTTACCACATAGATCATTCCGATCCATTCACTGCCGTCGTGACAACTGAAAAAATCCACATTCTTTTTTCGGGCTCCCCGCAGCAGCATTCCGAACGGCGCCCGTTCATCGGCAGGAAAGGAACTATGATAGAGTTGTCGGATCGCCTGACAATTTTCCTGATCTTCTTTGATTCCGATAAGACGGATATCCATGTTTCATTTCTCCTGTCATACCATCCTGTCATCCGTTCCTCCTGACGAAACAGAGGATAATAGTCTTTCCGCATTCCGCCAGGCAATATTCTCTTTTTCCGCATCCGTCAGCGGCAGCCGCAGAAATGTCTCCACTTCTCTGACAGGATCCCATAACGGGAAATCGGTTCCGAACAGAATACGCTCTGAACCGAATCCGTCAACATACCGTCGGATCTGCTCGGGAGTAAGTTCCATGGTACTGCTTGAAAGATCCACATAACAGTTCTCGTCATGCAGGTATTCATAACCGGTTTCATACATTTTCCAGCCGCCCCAATGAGCCGCAATGATCTGCAGGTCCGGAAACTGATGTAATACCTTTTTCAGCCGTTCGGGATGGGAATACGGAAATCTCGGGTCGCCACAGTGCATCAGTACCGGCAGTTTGCCGGATAAGTAGTCATAAACCGGAAATAATCTCTCATCATCAATATTGAAATGCTGTGTATCAGGGTGAAGCTTGATTCCTTTGATTCCCGACTGCATGAGAAATTCCAGTTCTTCTTCTTTGTTTTTCGTCTCGGCGTGAATCGTTCCGAATACATGAAACTGCGGATACAGTTCCTTTTTACTGAGAACAAACTTATTCATACTTCTGACCTGTGTGGCTTTTGTAGCAACCGGAAGAATGACAAATTCACTGATACCGGCTTCTGTCCCTCGCTTGACAAGACCATCCGCCGATCCTACCTGAACCGTCTCGACTTCATAAAATGCGCTGGTTGTCCGAGTGGCTTTCTCCGCCACACGGTCAGGATATATATGAGCATGAAAATCAATTATTTTCATTCCGTCTGTTCTCTCCTTTTTCGTCTGCAAACCGAACTTCGTTATTCGAGAATCTGTTCAAAGTGTTTCTCACAGGCTTTCTCGAGGGCTTTCACGATAATGCGAAGCGTCTTGATACGGGCATACTTTTTATCGTTGGATTCGATGATAAACCAGGGGGCATTCTTTGTGCTGGTCTTTTGCAGCATCTCGTCTACCGCAACTTCATATTGATCCCATTTTTCACGGTTACGCCAGTCTTCATCGGTGATCTTCCACTGTTTTTCGGGGGTATTCTGACGATCGGTAAAACGAGCCAGCTGGGTATCTTTATCCACATGGATCCAGAATTTCAGTACCACCGCTCCCCAGTCTGTCAGCATACGTTCAAATTCGTTGATCTCATAATAAGCCCTCTTCCAGTCTTTCTCACCACAGAAACCTTCCAGCCGTTCCACCATGACCCTGCCATACCAGGTACGGTCAAAAATACAGATATGACCGGTTTTCGGCAGCCTCGTCCAGAAACGCCAGAGATAATGCCGGTTCAGTTCATGGGGCAGCGGTGACGCGATCGGATGAACATCAAAGCCTCTCGGATCCAGCGCATAGGTCAACCGACGGATATTACCGCCCTTACCGGCTGCGTCCCATCCTTCATAACACAATATCACCGGAATCTTACGGCGATAGATAATATTATGCAGTTCGCTCAGACGTGTCTGCAGTTTTTTCAGCTCCTTTTTATACTCTTCGTCATCAATGGTCGGTGTCAGATCCACTTCCGATAACTTCGGCATTTTCCGTAACGGGAATTCTCCGTCCGGCGTATTGCCGACATATCGTCCTGCCTCCAGTCCACGGTCAATCTTCTGTACCAACAGCCGCAGGGCATCACGGATTGCCGTTTTACGCCGGCTTCCGTCAAGTACCTGCCATCCGATGGTATGATGGGTCTTTTCCATGAACTCGTCATAGGCCGCCACAAAACGCTTGTATTCTTTATACTGCCATAAATCTTCACGGTTCACACGCCATTCCGTCTGCGGCGATTCCGCCAGATCATGCAGTCGGGAATACTGTTCTTCCCTGCTGATATGGAGAAATACCTTCAGCACCAGATAGCCGCCGTCACGAAGCTGACGTTCAAATTCATTGATCTGACGCATCCGGCGACGATATTCCGCTTTCGTGATCTCATGCCGGAGATACTTCCGGACTACGTTTTCCATCCATCCCGAATCCATAAAGGTGATTTTTCCGTTGACAGGAATCGTTTTGATATACTGATACAGGAAGGGATAGCGTTCTTCCGATTCCGGAATGACTGTCGGTGAAACGACATGATAGAATCTCGGGTCAATTTCACTGATGAGTTCCTTGATCAGACTGCCCTTACCGGCGGCAGCCCATCCTTCGATCAGCACAATGACCGGCAGTTTTTCTTTTACCAGTAATTGCTGCTGCTGAAGCAGTCTTGTCTGCAATTCCTTGATCTCTACATTCAGCGCATCCTTATCTTCCTTCTTTTTCATCTCAAAATCCTTCAACATTTTTTCAACCTCCCTATCAGATTCTTATCGATTGATCACATCATTTTCTTCCGTCAGAAATGCGGTATCCGTTCCGGATGACTTTGACATCCGCTTATTCTATAACACGATATACGGACTGTAAGGGCTGGGTATAGATCTTCAACGGCCCGATCAAAGCCGCTGTCTCACAATTCT
>CACYCN010000124.1 GCA_902772895.1 uncultured Ruminococcus sp. | reverse complement strand
CGACAACTATCGACAACTATCGACAACTATCGATAAAACTACCCTCGCAAGTATCGACAACTATCGACAACTATCGATAACTATCGTCCGTCTAAGTAATATATATCTGTCGATACATATATCGATAGTTGTGTTGTCACAGATGACAGTAGCGACTGCTTTTGAATTTGCAGTCGCTACTGTCATTTATCTTGTGACTTTCCGGAAGTTCAAGATTAAGATTCGGTTTTAGTGAAGTTCCATGGATCGTTTAGACGTGCTATAAAACAGCCGGAGCGCCTCGTGAGAGGCGTGAGGCGGTGAATCAGGATATTCTGACTGCGCTGCAAAAATCGGGAGCGGCAGCTTGCCGCCGCAGGCTCTGCGCCGGCGCCGGAGAAAAGGGGAGGGGTGATTATTTGGTAACGAGAGCCATGGTATCACGCGCAATAACCAGTTCCTCGTTGGTGGGGATGACATAAACGTCAACCTTGGAATCGGGTGTTGAAATTTTGCCCTCTTTGCCGCGAATCATTTCAGCGTTGAGCTGATCGTCAATTCTGACGCCCATGAATTCGAGAGCATGGCAGACACTGCTGCGGTGAGAAGACTGGTTTTCGCCGATACCGGCGGTGAAAACGATAGCGTCTACGCCGCCCAGAACAGCGGTATAGCTGCCGATATACTTCAGAATGTCATATTCGAGAATGTCAATGGCAAGTTTCGCTCTTTCATTGCCGGCTTCCGCAGCGGCGGTAACGTCACGGTCATCAGAGGAAACGCCGGAAATGCCTAAGAAACCGGATTTCTTATTGAGCAGGGTATCCATATCGGAGGGAGAAATATGTTCTTTCTCGGCGATGTAGGTGACAACGGAAGGATCCAGTGAACCGGTTCTGGTTCCCATCATGATACCGTCAAGAGGCGTCAGACCCATGCTGGTATCGATAACTTTACCGTCCTTAATGGCGGTAATGGAAGAACCGTTGCCCAGATGACAGGTGATAAGCTTGATATCCTTGAGATCTTTACCCATCAGTTCGGCACAGCGGCCGGATACATAACGGTGAGAGGTTCCGTGGAAACCGTAGCGGCGGACGGCATACTTCTCATAGTACTCATACGGTACCGGGTAAATAAAGGCTTTCGGCGGCATGGTGGAATGGAAAGCCGTGTCAAATACGACAACTTCCGGAACGTCTTTGCCGAAGACTTCCATGCAGGCACGAATACCCTGTACGTGTGCGGCATTGTGAAGCGGTGCCAGGGGAATCAGGCTTTCAATACCCTTAATGACTTCTTCATCTACCAGAACGGATTCACTGAAGAGCGCGCCGCCCTGTACGATACGGTGACCGACTGCGGATACTTCATCCAGTGATTTGACAACGCCGTATTCTTCGCTGATCAGTGCGTTTTTGATCTGCACAAAGGCTTCGGTGTGATTGTTCATGGTAACATCCGTTTCAAAGACTCTGCCGTCTCCGGTTGTGTGTTTGAAATGACCGTCAACGCCGATACGTTCACAGTTGCCTTTGGCCAGTACGCTTTCATCCGTCATATCGATGAGCTGATATTTCATGGATGAGCTGCCTGCGTTAATGACAAGAATTTTCATTTGATGTTCCTCCTGTTTTTTGATTGCAAAAATACAATTTTACATATATAATGATAATACAAATGGGAGATAAATTCAACCTTTTTTGTTTTGATTTGACAAAATTTTTACGGAGGACGGTTATGACAATTGCTTCTTTGATCTGTGAATGGAATCCGTTTCATTCCGGTCATGAATATCTGCTCAGGAAAATGCGGGAACAGGGTGCCGAAGGAATTGTTGCCTGTATGAGCGGTAATTTTACCCAACGGGGAGAACCTGCCATATATGAGAAACAGATACGTGCGTCAATTGCCGTCAGAGGCGGTGCGGATCTGGTGATTGAACTGCCTGTCACATATGCCTGTGCCGGAGCGGAACGGTTTGCGTGGGGCGGAGTTTATCTGCTGCAGGCGCTGGGGTGTGTGGATCAGCTCTGGTTTGGCAGTGAGTGCGGCGACCTGACGCTGCTGCAGCAAACGGCTTCGGCGCAGAATGACCGGAACGTTCAGGAACGTATCCGGCAGTCTCTTGGTAACCCATCTTCCTTTGCCGCCCTGCGGGAAGGGGCTGTCCGTGAAGTTTACGGCGATGAGATAGCCGGGGTTCTGCGGGAACCGAATAATATTCTGGCGGTAGAATATCTCAGGGCGCTTATGACTCTTCATAGTGACATAAAACCGTTTACCCTCCGACGGATCGGCAGCGGTCATGACAGCGGGAGAGCGGATGGCAATATTGCGTCTGCTTCACTGATTCGTGAGCTGATCCGCAGCGGTCAGGATTACCGGGCTTATGTGCCGGACTTTGCCGTGACGGAATCGACGGAGGATTACCGACAATCGGCATTGCGATGGGAAAGCGCCATGTATTACCGTCTGAAAACCATGACTCCGCAGGAATATGCGTGTCTTCCTGAAATGAGTGAGGGATTGGAGAATCGGCTGTATAAAGCCGCACAGTGCGGCGGCAGTGTGGAAGAGATTCTGTCATATGCCAAATGTAAGCGATATCCTCTTGCCAGACTGCGGCGGGCTTTGCTTCATGCGTTCCTGCAATTGACGAAAGATGACTTTCTGCCTTTGCCGCCGTATATCGGCGTACTGGCGTTCAATCAGACCGGACAGAATATTCTCCGTCAGATGAAACGGTCTGCGGTTCTGCCCGTGATCACCAGACAATCGGATGTCAATCGTCTTTCCCCCGAAGCCCGGGACTTTCTGGAACGTCAGCGCCGCTGTGATACGATCCGTCACCTCTTTCACTAACACCTGCGGTGCGTGACCGCACTGGACAATTCGCGCTGGCGTTCGCATACGCTCACTCTGTTGGTTTTGACTTCAGATTCTATGTCCGCAGTTGACGGCGCAGGTCGGACAGAAATATCTTTTCATCCGCCGCCGCAGCCCGAAGGGCTGCTTTCCGGCTACTATAATCAAACAGGCGCATGACTACGGTTTGGGTAGTTCATGCGCCTG
>CACYCN010000123.1 GCA_902772895.1 uncultured Ruminococcus sp. | reverse complement strand
GACGAAGATGACGAAGATGACGAAGATGACGAAGATGACGAAGATGACGAAGATGACGACCGTGACGAGGAAGCCGACGATGATGAGGATGACAGTCCGGATGAAAAGGAGCGGAAGGAGGATAGCTCCGTAGACGACGCTCCGAAGGAGGACGATGAGGAAACACAGGATGTTTCTTTTGCCGAAGTCGAGGAGAATCCGGAAGAAAATGAGAATACCGACAGTAATGCCGATGAGATCCGGGAGGCTGTCAGGGAGGATCATTCCGTCAGACAGTTCCGTGAGGAACCCAAACCGACCAGTATCGATGAAATCGAAGACGGTGTCATTTTCAGTTCTTCCGATTTTGCCAAAAACTTTGAAGCGGCTAAGAATAACCGCCAGCCGATCATGGTCAAAGAAAATAAAGGCAAGAAAAAGAAAAAATTCGGCGTTCTGAAACTGGACGAGATCGAGTAAATACGACAAAGTAATATCACTCCCTTTCCTGAAAATCTGACTTTTTCGGAAGGAAGTTGGGTGCGGCAAGCTGCCGCACCCGATTGTGATTTTGGATGGAATCTCATACCCTGCCGTATCACAATCCCTTTCCATAAGCCATATCCGACAGAATGCCGGTGGTTATTGTGATGGGATGAGACGGTGATGTTCCGTATGATTCCGGACAGCCGACACGGGAGCCCTTTGCTCAACAGGCCCCCAATGAAACAGAAAAAGGAGAGAAAACTATGGCGCAGGATTATAACAGTACACTGAATCTTCCCAAGACGGATTTCCCTATGAGGGCAGGTCTGCCTAAATCGGAACCGGTAACGCTGCAGCGTTGGGAAGACGGTAAGGTCTATGAAAAACTGATGAAGCATAATGAGGGGAAACCGCTTTATGTGCTGCATGACGGACCGCCTTATGCCAACGGCAATATCCATCTGGGTCATGCCCTCAATAAAGTGCTTAAAGATATTATCGTCCGTTATAAAAATATGACGGGTTTCCAGGCACCTTATGTGCCGGGCTGGGATACGCATGGTCTGCCGACGGAACTGAAAGCCAGAAAAAAAGCAGGTGTCGGAAATTCTACTTCCATGTCTGTTGTCGAACTGCGGAAAATCTGCCGTGATTTTGCGCTCAGCTATATTGACGATCAGCGCAATCAGTTCAAACGTCTGGGCGGTATCGGTGAATGGGACAATCCGTATATCACACTTACCCATGACTTCGAAGCAAAACAGATTCGTATCTTTTCCGAAATGGCCTGTAAGGGCTATATTTACAGAGGTCTGAAACCTGTTTACTGGTGTCCGGACTGTGAAACCGCACTGGCTGAGGCGGAAATTGAATATGCCGAGGATCCCTGTCATTCCATCTATGTCAAATTCCGTGTTACCGATGATCTCGGAAAACTCAGCGCAATG
Organism: uncultured Ruminococcus sp.; assembly: GCA_902772895.1. GTDB lineage: Bacteria > Bacillota > Clostridia > Oscillospirales > Acutalibacteraceae > UBA1213. The sequence goes on along the minus strand of CACYCN010000123.1, from coordinate 3,525 downwards.
GGTGCCGATGTCAAAAATACCTACTTCGTGATCTGGACGACCACTACCTGGACATTGCCTGCCAATGTCGCTATCTGTGTGGGTCCCCGCTTTAACTACAGCGTGATCAGAAGCGGGAATGAATATTATGTCATGGCGGAAGAACTGTATGCCTCCGCTATGGAAGCTGCCGGTATCGATAACTATGAAGTGATCGGTACCATCAAGGGTCAGGAACTGGAATATATGAAAACCGCCCATCCTTTCCTGGACCGTACTTCTCTTGTCATTGTCGGTAATCATGTTACGCTGGAAAGCGGTACCGGCTGCGTTCATACCGCTCCCGGTCATGGTGTCGATGACTATGAAGTCTGCCGTAACTATCCGGAACTGCCGATGGTCGTGCCGGTTGACGCTCATGGCCGTCTTACCGAAGAAGCCGGTCAGTTTGCCGGCCTGCTGACCGAAGAAGCCAATAAACCGATTGCCGAATATCTCGATAAAACCGGCGCTCTCTTCGCTTTACAGAAAATTATCCATCAGTATCCCCATTGCTGGAGATGTAAAAAGCCGGTGCTGTTCCGTGCTACCAAACAGTGGTTCTGCTCGGTGGATGACTTCAAGGAGGAAGCGATCGAAGCCATCAAAAAGATTCAGTGGATTCCCGGCTGGGGTGAGGACAGAATTACCTCCATGGTGCGGGAACGGAAAGACTGGTGTATCTCCCGTCAGAGAAAATGGGGTGTGCCGATTCCGATCTTCTTCTGTAAGGACTGCGGCGAGCCATTGATCGATAAGACGGCGATGGATGCCGTTGCCGATCTCTTTGCCAAAGAAGGTTCCGACGCCTGGTATTCCAGATCCGCTGAGGAGATTCTCCCGGCTGATATCGCCTGCCCGAAATGCGGCGGGAAACATTTCGATCAGGAAAAAGATATTATGGATGTCTGGTTTGATTCCGGCGTCTCTCATGCCGCTGTCTGTGAGGAAAGACCTTATCTCAGATGGCCTGCCGATCTCTATCTGGAAGGCGCCGATCAGTACAGAGGCTGGTTCCAGTCCTCTCTGCTGACCGCTATCGCTACCAGAGGTCAGGCTCCCTATAAAGCAGCCGTTACTCATGGCTGGGTCATCGATATGGAAGGAAAAAAGATGTCCAAATCCGCCGGTAACGGACTGAGTCCTCAGACCATCGTGGATCAGTATGGCGCCGATATCCTGCGTCTGTGGGTGGCTTCCAGCGATTATCATTCCGATGTCCGTATCTCTAACGATATCCTGAAACAGCTCTCCGAAGCTTATCGTAAAATCAGAAATACCGCCCGTTATATTATCGGTAATATCAGCGATTTTGACCCTAATACCGATAAGGTTTCCCAGGAGGAACTGCTGCCTATTGACCAGTGGGCTCTGTGGAAACTGGATACCCTTAACCGTAAAGTGCGTGACGGTTATGATCATTTTGATTTCCATCAGGTCTATCAGGCAATCCATAATTTCTGCGTCGTCGATATGTCCAACTTCTACTTTGACGTGCTCAAAGACAGACTCTATACCGAGAAAAAGGACGGTAAACTCAGACGTGCCGCTCAGACCGCAATCTATACCATTCTCGATGCCATGACCAGAATGATCGCTCCTATTCTCGCTTATACCGCTGACGAAATCTGGCAGTTCATGCCTCATGAAAGCTCGGCTGACAGTGAAAATGTTGTCTTTAATGAAATGCCCGCTCTGACAAATGTCAAGCCTGACGATAGCTTTATTGCCATGTGGGACAGAATCCACGAAACAAGAGATATCGTGAAAAAGGCAATCGAAATTGAAGTCAAGGGTAAAAAGATCCGCTCGTCCCTTGAAGCGAAAATTACCCTCAGGGCTTCCGGTGAACAGTTTGACTTCCTTAAAGAAGCCGAAAAAGAACTCGCCAGCTCTTTCATCGTCTCTAAGGTCGATATCCTTAACGAAGATGTCTCTGAACTCGGCGTTGAAGTGGCTCCCGCAGAAGGCGAAAAATGCGAACGCTGCTGGATCTACAGCGATTCCGTGGGTAAAAATTCCCTCCATCCTACTCTCTGCGCCCGCTGCGCAGCCGTTCTTGAAGACTGATGACCGGGCGTGATCTGCGCCCCTTACGGACTCCTTCCTGAAACCGGATTTTGATAAAATAAAATCCGGTTCCGTTGAGGAAGGCTAACGGGTGCCCCTTCATGGAGCGGATTCTCTCGTTGCATTCCGATTTTTATCTGATCGTTTACAGGGCGCTTGAGTTTCTTCAGGCACCCGATTTTTGTATCTTTTGACATACTGAAAATGTATCTTGAATGGAGGAAGCTTATGTTAGCAATTGTGTTGGCGGTAGCGGCGGTGATTGCCGGACTTGACCAGCTGATCAAGTACTTTATTACAGCCAATATGCAGGTCAATCAGGAAATTACGGTGATCGATCACTTATTCTCACTGAAATATCAAAACAATAATGGCGTTGCCTTTGGACTGTTCCAGAATCATCAGATCTTTTTTTCGATCGTTACCGGTATTCTGATCGGTGTGTTTATATATCTCATTGCCAAAAAGAAATTTACCGGTAAACTCTTTGCTGTTTCCGCTATGCTGATGATCGGCGGCGGTATCGGTAATCTGATTGACAGAGTGTTCCGGCACAGCGTGGTGGATTATCTGTCACTGTCGTTTTTCCCGCCGGTTTGTAATTTCGCGGATTATTGTATCACCGTCGGCGCCGTGCTCTTTATCATCGTGATGTTCAGACAGTCTAAGTCCAAACCGAATTCCGCCCTTGCTGACGGAGATTCCCATGCCTCTGATCACGAAGATTCTGACGAGATGCCCGTGACGGTTCCTTCCGATTCTTCGGATGACGGTGAAAACAATGGAGACTAAATTTCTTTTCGCAGAACCTGATCAGGAAGGCTGCCGGATCGATAAATTTATCGCCGAAAATCAACCGGAACTGACTCGCTCCGCTGTTCAAAAACTTATTGAGGAAAAACAGATTCTGGTTAACGATCAGTATCCTTCCAAAAATACCAGACTAAAAGCCGGTGACCGGGTTACCGTTATCATTCCTGCCCCCGTCATGCCGGAAGCACGTCCTGAAAATATTCCTTTGGATATCGTCTTTGAAGACGATGACCTGTTAGTGGTCAATAAACCCAGAGGAATGGTCGTTCATCCCGCCGCAGGAAACGAAAACGGTACCCTTGTCAATGCCCTGCTCTTTCATTGCGGCGATTCGTTATCCGGTATCAACGGCGTCTTGCGTCCGGGGATCGTTCACCGGATTGATAAGGATACCAGCGGTTTGCTGATTGTGGCAAAAAATGATTTTGCCCATCGTCATCTGGCTCAGCAGATCAAGGAACACAGCTTTACCCGTAAGTATCAGGCGGTTGTGGTCGGTAATCTGAAAGAGGATCAGGGAACTGTCAATGCTCCCATCGGTCGTCACCCTACCGACAGAAAAAAAATGGCGATTACTTTGAAAAACAGCCGTGAGGCAGTTACCCATTATCGGGTTCTGGCACG
>CACYCN010000122.1 GCA_902772895.1 uncultured Ruminococcus sp. | reverse complement strand
TCAAGTCCTTTGGAAAACCTGCTCCCGGGAAGGGGAGCAGATTTCCGAAAAGGATAATTTCAGTTACAATCCGAAATTAGTCCTCTGCCTTTCTCTTCTTCATATAGAACACAAACATTGCGCCAGCCAGCAGAACGATAGCAGCACCACCAACGGTGAAGATAATGGTACCGATGCCGCCGGTTGCAGGGAGAGACTGACCCTTGATATTGGTTACGTCGATTACACCACCAGGATAAGCAGTGTTGTTAGTTAAACCTGTAAAAGAATACACACCTGCTGTTGTGCTTGTAATTGTAAATGTAATATCCGCAGCTGCTTTATACTCATCCGTAGGAGTTACACTTTCATGGAGTGTATATGTACCAACATTCAGACCGGAGAATAAAAACTCTGACATTTCCTCATTTCTGCCACCAAGTGTAGCGATCGGCTCACCTGTTGCGGAATTACCTTTGTACAGTTCAAATTCAGCACCTGCCAGCGAATGTCCATCCTGGTCAAGTTTATCAACCGTCAGTAAGGTTGCATATACGGCAACGGTATCCTGATCATAATCGTTCGGATCATCCGGTTCTTTGGACGGATCCGGAATCTTATCGTCATCATCTTTAGGATTCTCAGGAGTTTTAAATTTGCTGCCGCCTGTCCAGTAGTTGTTGTTGTATTCAACAGTTGCGGTATTGCTGTTTTCATCCAGATTAACATCAGGATCTTCGACATCGGCAGTCAATGTAATGACAACATTCTTACCGCCATTAGCCAGAACATACGCATCTTTGAAAGTAATTTTCTTACCCTCGCCTGCAGAATCTTTTTTCTCCTGACCCTCTTCCACCTGATCCTCAGTGAAATACTTCTTTGTGTCATCGGCTTTCAGTGTATCATTTTCAGCATCATCTACAGAATAAGTTCCTTCACCGGCTACAACCGCAAGTCCGGCAACCTCAACCTTGGTTACAGTAAGATTCTTCAGGGTATCTTCCGGAATATCTGTCACTACAAAGTCTGTGATATTGGCACCTGCCAGATTTGTGGCATCATAACGCGGAATAGATGTGCTCAGGGTAAAGGTTACTTTCGCACCATCAGAAACTAAACCAACCTTACCATCATTCTTAATCAAATCGGCTGGAGCTTCTGTTGTCGTATTATCTTCAATTGCAGTAATTGTTTTGGTAATCGTAACATCATTTGCTTTAGCATTCAGTGTCTGCTGACCTGTGATTTCCACTAAGATAGGCTGAACATTCGTCTGGGAGCTGCTGAAGAGATAATAACCGGGTGTCAACGTAACCACATCGGTATCACCTACTGCAGTTCCGGCAACATTATAAGCGGCAAGATCGGTAGCCAGTTTCTGCATGGAAGTAGCGGCTGTAATATCGGACAATTTCTTACCAAGGCCATCTCCATCCTTTAAGCACAGATAATTATTGCCGTCAACACCTATATAAGACTGCCAGGCAGTCTCAACCGTATAGGAAATACCATCTTCATCCAGACTTGCAATCTTGCTGTACTTGTAGCCAAACTGATTACCGTTGTTAATTGTTACGTCAAAAGTTGCAGTATCAGGCTCTGCGCCAACACTTGTTGCAGCCAGAGCGCCCATCGAGAGAACCATTGCCATTGTCAGAACGGCAGCGCCTGCCTTTTTGAATGTCTTCTTTTTCATGAGTTAATACCTCCAAATTAAATATGATGTCGTGAGGGTCGGTGTAAATATGGCAGGCGATCCTCACGACTATCGGACTGCCATATTGTTACCAGATCATGATTTGATTTCTGTTTTCTTACCTCCCTTTTCCATCTTTATCTACGGATGCTTTTTTTAGTTTCTTCTTGTATATAAGTACCGCAACGCCGGCAAGCGACATTACAATAATACCTATTACAGTAAAGTCAAACACCTTGGCAGCCACACCGGTTTCCGGCATATCAACCTTAACGTGTTTCTTGTTTTCGACGGTTTCCGTTATACCATCGGCTGTAATGGTGCCGGTCAGATCATCTGACGGTGTCACCTGAACATATCCTTCCGGAAGATCCACTTCCTCAATCCTGTAGGTTGTGTTGACCGGAATTTTGTCAATCTCTAAGCTTGCTTCCGTTGAACCAGCCTTAACCGTTACACTCTTAGTAATTACTATGGGTTGTGGTGTTCCAAGGTCATGACCTGCCACATTCGTCAGCGTCACATCAAATTTGAATGTCACATCCTCCTCAGCAGCTGCCGTGAGGGTTTTGGTGATCGTAAGGGGAGCGGTTTTGAGTTTATTCTGAACCTTGAAGCTGCAGTTCCGGGTGAGGGTCATCTTCTCACTAACGAGATACACCGTTTCCTGTGCCGTATTATCCCAGTTGTAAATGGTCGTGGTAAACGCAGTATCCTCTTTTTCGGTCAGCTTCAGCATTTTGACCTGACCCTCTTGATAATCAAACTGATTTCTGAACGTGTCAATTTCCGGCTTACCGGTCTTCCTTGTTTTATTCAAGTTATAATCATTCTTAATGGTGAACTTGCCGTTGGCATCGGTAGAACCTGCCACTTCTGCATTGTTGGGACCGGAATGGTTGGTGTATGACTTATTGCTCGCAGGGATATCAACATCTCTTGAAACATCGGCATCATAACTGGTTTCTGCCAGTGTCAGCTCGAACTCCAGATTCGCCACCTTATCGGAATCCAGTTGATTGTAAATCTCCTGATTCACCTCTGCTGATTCGATGACAACTTCCTTTTCTACATCCAGGATAACCGGGTAGTTCTCAACCCATACCCTGTCAACCGGCGGTTTGGCGTACTCCGGATGTTCCTCTGTGCCACCGATTATCTGATCGTTAATGGTATTGTCACTTGTAACGGTTTCGCCGTCAACAGTATACTGCTTGGGTTCAACACTGCAATAGTAGTGTTGATCGTCCTTCTGGGCTTCTCTTACCTCATACTCACAGCCATACGGCAGACCGGCAATCGTCAGGGTTTGCTGATTCTTCAGGGTATACGTGATGGCATCCCTATTTGCCAGATCCGACAGTGTCGTGATGTTATGATCCGCGTCATCCGCAATGGTTCCGAATGCGCCGTCCGAAATGCTATAAGTGATCTCGTATTGCTTGATATCAATGCCATCGGGAATCGAAGTCAGCTTGAATTCAATATCAAATTCCTCGGTGGTGTTAGTGTCATCGATACCATCGTTTTCATCATAGACGTACTTTGTGATCTCGACATTACCTGTCTTAATCTTATTATAGGCAGTCGCTACCATATCCTCGCTCATCGTACCGCTCAGATTTATGCAAGCATCATCATACAAAGTATACTTCTCGCTGCTTTCTTCCGTGATACTGTATTTGGTTCCGACAGGAATACCGGAGATGACGATATAGTCTTTCGCCTTCAGCTTAAACGAACCGGTAGTGTCATTGACCTTTCCAAGTTTCAAACCGGTTGTCTCAAACCATTCGTTGTTTTCACTGTCATACTGATACTTGGAATAACTGATGTTAGCGATATCAAGCAAGTCATCGCCGTCCGTATTGCCGAAGATCGTATCAAAGGTAATATGGAATTCAAATTCATCCTCCGGCCGATCATTATTAACCATATACTTGTTGATTGTCAGGCTATAGGTCTTTACCTGATTGACAATAACCTGACGAACATATGCATACTCATTTGAAACCTCAGACGGGTCAACAAACGCATACGTTGTGGTTACGTTAGCAGAGGTTGAGGTAGTCTTTGTTCTTGCCGAAGTACTGGTGGTCTGCAGGTTCACCGTGGAACTCAAACCGTAGTTTTCCACAGAATCATACATCGTTTTGGCATAATTGGCATCGATGTCACGGAGATCATCACCGTCATAAATACCGGCATAATACTGGTTCAAGCCTATATTGTCACCGTTTGATCTGGTGAAAGTATTATAATACGTTGAAACGGTTCTTCCGGTACTTTCATTATAAGTATTCACACGGGAACCACCGCTCGGTCCGGACAAATTATCCAGCTGCGTCACCTTCATGATACTGCCCTTCTTGAACTGTTTGCTGAAGGTAGCCCACTCACCGTGCTGCAGGGAAACGACATTTGCCTGTCCGCCCAAAGCTCTGGTGTCAAAATTGACTGTTTGACCCGTGAACATATCCGTCAGACGGTAGGTAACACCGCCGTTTTCGGAGACAAGCGGAGATTCAACCGTCGCATCCGCATCCGGTTTGAAATTATAGGTATGATAGTATTGCGCATAATTGACTTCTGACTTCTGATAAGATGTCAGCGTACTGCTGACTTCAGAATTTTTCCAATCTGTTATTTTAATAGTATTTTTCTGGGTCAGATTCGGCATATTATGTTCTGAACCCCAATCCCAAATGGTCATAAATCCCCATATTTTGCCTGTACCGCTTGTAGTTATTTTGTCTTCGTCGATCTTATAAACCACATCCTCCAGATATCCGTCAGGTTTAGCTCTCATCCATTGGATTTTATCCGGATAGGCATCATAATAATCCACATACCATTTATTGTTATCTAAGTCTTTTTTAGCGGGAGCGTACATTCTCTTACCTGTGGAAGAATTCTTCATAAAGGCGCCATACTTGGCATTGCCACCTTCCCAACCGGTAAAGCTGCTGGTATCAAGATAGATTCGATTCGGCTTGGTTTGGGTCGATGTGATCGTTGAAAGCGTGGGAACCGTACCTTCACTCAGTGCAGTCTGACGCGTATTTCCGCCGTCGATACCATTATTATTTCTGGCTACAGTACCATAGCTGGGGCTCTTATAACCGCTGCCGGTTACGCCCTTCTGTTCTGTACCTTTATTGGATACACTGTAGTTAAAGATATCATTATCTGAAACGAACTTGGTAGAGGCAAGGAAACCTTCATTAACGCCTTCAAAATCCGTATCTTCCTGCAGTTCCCATGTTGTCAGTGCCAGCGGCAGGTTAAACATGACATACAGGTTGGAGTTCAGCATACCTCTTTCGAGATAATACATGGTGATCTTATGCTTACCGACTTTCATGTTACCGACACCAAGATTGCTGAAATTGGCGGTATAAGACGGCTTAGGATCATTGGTCGTCACATTGTCCTTATTACTGTTTGTGATCTTTTCTGCCGAACCGATATAAACGGACTGTGTATTAAAGTTGATTTCACCGATAGCGTTTTTATGAGCGCCGCCCATATCCAGCACCAGTTTATCATCCACGAATACCCACACGTCATCGTCGCCCTGGAAAGTAAAGGTAATCGGAATACCGTCCGGTTCACCATTCAGGGTACCGTTTTCGTTATAGAAGAAATCCATCGTATACTGCACGCCGAAGCCATAATGCAATCTTGCCGAATTATTATCAACCGTTGTATTGAACGGGAAGAAACCGGGCTGTGAATCCGTGAATTTACCGTCACCGTAGTTGTCATAGACCAGATGGTCTCCTTTGTTACCGGTAATTGCCAGTCCGCTGTTATCCACAAAGATGGAATACTTATGGGAATCGAATACATAGTAGGTTCCTTCATACTTATCATTTTCGTTTGACAACATACAGTCTGAGCTATAGCCGTTCTGGAAGGAAATATCACTGTCCTGAATCTCAAAGAATGGGAAGGGGAGCTGCTGGTATTCCGTCAGATAATCCGACTTATTGACGGTTTGTGTCTGTGACCACGAGTTGCTATATTTCATCGTAGCGGAAACGTTCCCTTGCCACCAGGACGCATCAAAATACGGAAATGTCTCCGTACTCGTTGCCATCAGATGATAACTTCCATCCTCATTCACTGCAAGCGTATCATGAACCAGTCCCTGCACAACAGCATCATAGGGTCTGTAAGTACCGGCAGCCTGATCCGACGTTCTGTATGCCAGGTTTGCTGCCCAATGGAAGTTATTCATTTTTTCGCCGAAACCAAAGTTCTTGTAATAGCCGCTGTCCTGTTCACCCTCTATCCAGTAAGTGTCCTTATCTCCGTTGTGACCAACACGCTGATTTGCTGCAGTTGCGGCGGTATAAGCCTTGTCGCTGGTGGGGAAATTCTGACCGCTTTCATTAACAAGTGGTAGCCAGAACTGACCCAGATACAACGGATAGGAAGTGTTGCCGTAAGAAGACTTACTCAGCGCTGTATTGACCGCCACATAAGGTCTTTTTGCAGAACCGGTCTGTGAATTATGTGTCCCGTTGTTATACAGATATTGAAACTTATCGTACTGATAATCGAAGAAGTCTGCCTGAATGGTAATATACTTCTGTCCATTAAACATATTGTCCGTACTTTGTACGGTGTAAACGCTGTTCAGATAGGCTACATTACCTGTAATGGTAACCAGGTTTTTCGAAGCATCGCTCCATACCAGGTTATAGGTCACGCCATTATAGATGACGGAAAAAATCTGATTTGCCGCAACCGATACCTCAGTGGTTGTCACATACGAGGCATTACCTTTCGAAGTTACCTCATTGGTCGGATACGTGGTACTGCCGATCATGACAGAAACAGTTGAACCTTCTTGAAAGTGCTGTTTGCTGAAATACAGTTTCTTGCTGTTCACCGCCGGAGTTGACGTGAAGTCATCACCACGATAGCAGAGTGTTTTTGTATCGCCGTAATCCAGTGTATTCTCCGGAAGATTCTCTGTCACACCATAATAGAACGTCTGACCAATGATTTTTCCTTCAGAGAACACATATGTTTTCAGGTCCTGACTGCCATTTGCCCGCTGAACCGTTACCTGTTGGTAAGGTGTTTTATTATCTCCGGCAGAGGGGATGGTTACTTCATCGCCGGTAGCTCTGGCAAGTACCGTCACGTTTGCGGTAGTCGAGTCAGTGCCGTTGGTATAGATCAGCTTCAGATCCACTGCCGTATCCGTCATATTGCAGAGCTTATATTTCTGACCGGCATAATCCGTCTCCGTCTTTTCCTCATAGATACCATAGCGGTACATATTCTGATACTTGATATTGCCGTCATTATACTGTGATCCGTTCAGGATATAGATTCCGTTATTTTGTACCGAAAGATGGTAGGTCTGCTTTAATTTGTCATTACCGGAGGGAAAGGAGGACGCAGAACAGAATATGATATCGGTATACTTCTTATCGAACGTAGCATAAAACAGTTTACCGCCGTCCTTGCCGCTTTCTTCCGCATACGTCATGGGTTTCAGACCGCCGTTGTTACCGCTGCTGTTATAGGCATAATAGTATACTTGTGTCATCGATTTTGACCAACCGTAGCCGGAACCGGTTCCCGTATTGGAAGTATCAAAATAGACGGTAACCGTATCTGCCGCCCGGACCCGGTTATGATTCACGATATATATTGACAAAAAGCTCGTCATCAAAAGAGCGATACCCACCAGCACGGCCAGGAAGCGATTGATCTTCTTTCGTGATAATTTGATCATATTGAAAACTCCTTTTGCAATTAGTTTCGTGATATCAGCAGTTGATTCGTTTGCAAAATCAACAAATAATTCGTTCGAAAAATAATGTCTATGGCTATTTTAACACTCGAATCGACTCATGTCAATGGATAATGATTTTTTTGGGAAATATAAATTGAAAAATCACCATTTTTTGTGCATTTCAGACAAAGGACAACTGCGTTTATTCAACACTATAAGCAAAATTTTCACTTTTCCCCCCGAATTCCGACATTCTTCGGGTCACTCATCTGAAAAGGGTATGAATCATCTGATTTTTACACATTTTTCGCTTTGCGCAGTCTTTTTCATAACATTCCCGAAAACCCTTTACATTAAAATGATAAAAGAGTAAAATAGAAGATATAGCGAAAAAGAAAAGGGAAGTGACGAAAAATGCCCCGAAAATACTATCTCCCCGCAATTCTGCTAACAATTGTCGCCTTATTGTTCCTGCCATCCTGTAATAACTCTACCACCGAACACGCCGATATTCACACCACACTCAGCATCAATGACAGTTTCAGCGGTTCCCGGACGATCGTTCTGACCTTCCCCGAAAGCATTGTCTCTACCGGAACCGAAACGGAAGCCAATCTGGATAAGGTGATCCAGAAATATTGTCCGGAATCCATGAATTATGTCAAGAATATTACCGACGGGAAAATCAACTACAGTTTTCTTTTACAGTTTGAATCCGCCGAAAACTACAAAGAACTCACCACACAGCTGGTCGGTAAACAAACCACCGTCAGTTTTTCCCATCCTGATACCGTTATGACCACCGGCTGGAAATTAGAGGAAAATTTCGAAAGCGGCGACCTGCTGCAATGGATCAATGAAGGCGCCAGAACAGAGGGATTTTCCGATATCAGCTTCACCATCGAGGAAACCAGCACCCAGGTTGCCCTGAACAGCGACGTCAAAACCAGTGATCCGAAAATTTCCATTAACTGTCTGGACGGCTATCCCATTCAGAAAATCACCATCAACACCGTCAATCAGAAAAACAGTTATGACCGTACCATTGTCTTTACCATTGCCCAGAGCACCTATGATTCCGTCTCTGAAAAAAGCAGTGATTCCCACTCTGAAAGCATCAAAGATTACTTCAGCCGTCTCACCGATAAAACGGCCAATGCCAGCTGGCTGCTGGAAAACAACGCCTATAATTATACCGTAAAATTCAATGATGTCACCCTCAAGGAACTGCATGGTTATACCAATCGTCTGTTCGATACCATTTATGGTGACATTTCCTATGCCGATAAATCCACCGGCAGCACCGCTCTGGCAGAACAGAATTCCTTTACCGAAAGTATTGATCTTTCCCATTTTATCAGCAATGGCGCCACAAATGTCCCGTTGGAATACACCTACTCCGTTGACGGCTCCACCGAACTCGGCGAATGTCAGATCTTCCAGAACGACGAATGGATCGCCGCAACCGATCTGCTCGATACCAACCGTTACGGAAAAGTCGCCGCCATCCGCAGCAGCGATTCCTTTATCATGCTGCGCATCAACGACGGCAAACAATATACGGCTTCTTCCATTGATATCACCGCCACTCCCCTTGACGCCAATAAACTTCAGAAATCCATCACTTTCAAATACGATATCGCCACCGGCGGCAATGAAGCCTCCGATTATACCACTTCCTATTTCGATAAACTCAATAAAGGCGCTGTACAATCCGTTGAAGGCGGTAAAAATACCTGTACCGTAACTTTCAGCGGAACGCCGGAAGAAATCAATTCACAGATATCTTCGATTTTCGGCTCCCATAACCTGATCAAATTCAGCAGTGAAACGCAATTCATGAGTCTGCGCACCAAAAAGCAGTTTACCGATCATGTTGATTTCAGCACACTGATTGTCGGAAAAAATATCGACACACCCGTCAATTACATCATCACTACCCAGAGCGGCGATATCATCAAGAGTTTTCGTCTGAGCTATCAGGATACCGAAACGCAAAAAACGGTCACCGTTGACAGCGACCTGAAAAAAGACGAAAACGGCTTCTTGAACATGACATTATCCAGTTCCGATCTGGATGTCGAATTCAGCGTCACTTCGCCGAACATCTCCGATATCATCTTCTGCAGTTTCGTCTCCGCACTGATCATTCTGATTACGATTGCCCTGATATTCGTATTCCGCAGCCGTAAGCTCCCTGTCACCGGACTGGGCGCCGGTCATACCGACTCCGGACTGCCCGGCGGCAATAAATTAGCGGTAACAAACAAAAAAACGAAACCCGTCCCGAAGAACGAAAGGAAACAATAACATGATAAAGCTCTGTATTTTTGATCTGGACGGTACCCTGATCAATTCCCTGAACGATTTAGCCTGCGCCATGAACCATGCCCTGACGAAAAACAGATTTCCCGCTCATGAGACAGAACGTTATCGTCAGATGGTTGGCAACGGTATTTCCGTATTAGCAGACCGTGCCGTTGCGGCATCCGCCGAACACTATACGCCTTCCGTCAAAGAAGCGATCCTCTCCGATTTCAGCGCCTACTATACCGCCCATTGTCTTGATCACACCGTCCCCTATCCGGAGATCCCGTCTGTCCTGTCCGATCTTGACAAAGCCGGCATACTCTGCGCCGTCAACTCCAATAAACCGGATCATTTCACCAAACATATTGTCACATCCTTATTTCCTTCCTTTTCCTTTGCCTCGATCTTCGGCAAGCATGACGGCATCCCCTGCAAGCCGGCGCCTGACGGTGTCCGCACGATCCTGAACACCCTGTCCGTTGTCCCGTCTGAATGTATCTACATCGGCGACAGCAACGTTGACATCCGAACTGCCCGCAATGCCGGTATCCTATCCATCGGCGTCACCTGGGGGTTCCGCACAGAATCCGAACTGCTTTCCGAAGGCGCTTCCTACATCGCCCATACTCCCACCGATATCCCTTCTATTGTCCGGGCGCTGCCCTGAAACCCGTCAGGGGATGATCCCCTGCACCTGCAGTTTTCTCTGCCCAATATAAAACAAACCGCTGCTGTCGTTTTTCTTCCCGACAGCAGCGGTTTTTCATTCCACTACCTATTGACATATAATTATTATAATTATTTATATTTACATTATAATGTAGGATTTTTCAAAAGCAACCCCTCACACAATCCAGAGGCGCGGCATGAAACTAACGGTTTTCAATTATCAAGCGAACGTAGTGAGCGAGAGCGCGAACACGCAGGTCTGGGGGCTCATGCCCCCAGCGGGGTCACGGGGTGGCATGCCGTGAGAAAGGGCAGCCGCAGAAATTCTGTCGATAGAGACGGAATTGAGCGGAAAGCTCGATAGAACGCTTGAAGCCGCCTTTCTTTTTAAAATCAGAAAAGAGATAGGGAACACCATAGAGATCACTGACTTCCCTTCCTATGGCATTGAGGACAGCACTGTCCTTCTGAGGACTGATCGTCAGCGTCGTGGTAAAATAATCAAAGCCATTCTGTGCCGCTGCAGCGGCGCTTTCCTCCAGACGCATCCGATAACATTTCAGACATCTGGCACCTCTTTCAGGTTCCTGCTCCAATCCCTTCGCCATTTCAAAAAAGCGTTCCGGCTCATACCTGCCCTCAAGAAATCCCACTGACGGACACATTTCACGAATCAGCCGACGGATCTCATCCACCCGGTGACGATATTCCGATTCAGGGGATATGTTGGGATTGTAATAAAAAACGACAATGTCAAAATATTGTTCCAGATATTCCAGCACATAACTGCTGCAGGGCGCACAACAGGCATGCAGCAGCAATTTCGGACGCCGATGTTCTTCTACCAGACGCTTCAGCGTCTTATCAAGTTCCAGTTGATAATTCACCTTAGGCTGCTGTTTGACGGGTTCCTTTGCGGTTTCCTTCATAAACGGTCACCCTATCAGCCGATAGACGGAATTCTGACATCCGCATTGGTATCGGCTGAATAATCGATTCCCTCTACACCGAAGCCAAACAGCTGATAGAAGTCTTTGAAATAGCCGTCCAGATCCGCATGAGAGGAAAGATTCTCCGTAGTAATGTCCTGCCAGAGCTGTCTGACTTCATTCTGAATAGACTCCTGCATCTCAAGGTCATCCAGACGGATCCGGTTTTCTTCATCCACAACCGCATCACCGGCAAAAAGTTTCTGATTCATCAGACGATACATCTGTTGAATACAGCCTTCATGAACACCGTTTGCTTTCATTACCTTATACAGAATCGAAATATATAACGGAACAATCGGAATAGCGGCGCTGGACTGTGTCACCAGAGCCTTATTGACGGAGATATAAGCTTTGATTCCTTCGGCAGTAATTTCCTTGGATGTTGCAAAAAGATGATCCTTTGCCTTACCGATCGAACCATCGGCATACATCGGATGTGTAATATCCGGACCGATATAAGAATATGCCACGGTTACGGCGTTATCCTCAATCGCATCGGCAGCTTTCAGGGCATCGATCCAGCTTTTCCAGTCTTCGCCGCCCATTACCTTTACTGTTGCGCTGACTTCCTCCTCCGTAGCAGGCGGAACGGTAATATCGCTGACAACACGGTTTTTCAGATCAATCGTTTTATTGGTATAAGGTTCGCCGACCGTTTTCAGTACGGAAGAATATGTCACACCGTCATCCGTGGTACGTCTGGGCGCCGCCAGACTATAGACGACCAAATCCACCTTACCCAGATCCTTTTTGATCATTTCGATAACAAAATCCTTGGTTTCTTTGGCATTCGCGTCACCGTTGACGGTTTTGGCATACAGACCGTCCGCCAGGGCGAACTCTTCAAACGCCGCCGTATTATACCAGCCGGAAGAAGCCGTTTTATTGCCGCTGGCAGGCTTATCAAAGATCACACCGATGGTAGCGGCGCCGAAAGAATAAGCCGCCGTAATTCTCGAAGCCAGACCATAACCCATAGAAGCACCGACTACCAGTACCTTTTGGGGACCATCCGCATGTTTCTGTGCCTTGACAAAATCAATCTGTTCCTTCACGGCAGCCTTACAGCCCTCCGGATGTGCTGTCGTACAAATAAATCCTCTTACTTTGGGTTGAATAACCATGATGATCTCTCCTTACGTTAATGTTTCTCAATTTATCTATCGATACCGTAACGGCACCGGGGATGATACTGTCAGCGTCAGCCGATTCTGGTAAAGCCGCTTCCGTCCGATTTCGGAAAGAATACCTCTCCGGTACCGTAAGCGCTGACATAATAAGCGGTTTTCAGTTCCACGCTGTTCGTATATTCTATTTTAGGCGTAATTTTATAACACGGAATACTTTCAGCGGTCACCAGTTTTTCGTCAAATTCAAAGACATACTGCGTGATATCGTCCTCCAGCCGTAAGCCCTCTTCATTTTCTGCCAGTACTTTAAGCGCTTCATTCGGGGTAATCCTGGCATCCGGATAACGTTCTTTCACGGTCTGATCAGCGCCGGAAGAATGGAGTGTCACTTCCTCAAAGGCGCCAACCCAGCTTTTTTTATACACATTTTGTCCGTTACAGCTGACCAAGCAATTGGTTCCTACCAGAATTTTCTTATTCCCGACCACAATACAGTTATAGATCGAGTAATACGGATCGCCGCCCTCATCTACGGTAGCAAAATACAGTTTCTCATAATCCGAAGCCTTCTGCGGCAGATAGAGCATATCCATATTACAGCTGTCAATCAGATCACAGGCTTCCTGAAAGCTGATACTGTCCTCCGGCGCAGAGACATCGCTTTTTTCTTTAATCTCCAGACGGGAGCCCTGGGACATCTCAGACACATCACTACGCAGAATATAAGTCAGTCCGTTTTCATCCGCACTGATTTCCACTCCCTCATATACGGAGCTTTCGGTTTTTTCATTGGCCGCACAGCCGCACAGCGATACCAGCGCTGCCAGTAAGAGCAATGCGATTCCCTTTTTCATCTGTCATCCTTCTTTCCGTTAGTATGAATCATTCCCGGTCATTGCGTTTTCTGCAAGACCCTGACCCAATAATGAACCGTCAGTGTCAATTGTTCGGTTTCCTCCAACTGCCGCCTTCGTTCCTGACGGATACGCCAGAAATGCGGCGTCATCAGCAGCAGATCCTGCAATTCCCTATGAGGCAGCGTCATCCGGTAACGATGTTCCGTACATTCCGTTTCAACCAGCGCACCCTCCACGGATACCGGATGCTTATGCTGCTCAAACACTTCGTCATAGATAATTTCCTTCAGTTCCCGTAAATGGTCGCTGCCCACGGTCACTTCAATGACACAACCGCCGGGTTTCAGCACTCTTTCATACTCTTCCGGCAGCAGCAGCGAAAACATTGCCGTCAACACATCCACGCTTTCCTCCCGGAACGGCAGTCTGGAAGCCGTTGCCACCAGCCATAGAATGGTTTTACTCCTCTGACAGGCCATTCTGACGCCATCCTTGGCAATATCCGCCCCGATTCCGTTCACACCGCACAGACGCTCAAACGCAGCGGTATAATAGCCTTCGCCGCAGCCGATATCGGCTAACAGCGGATGTTCCCGCCGTTGATATCTGAGAATACAGTCCGCCACATCCTGACAGATCGGATGATAATGACCGCTGTCGAGAAAGCGGCGTCTGGCAGACAGCATTTCCTTGGTATCTCCGGGATTCAGAGAATGTTTCTGCTGTACCGGCAGCAGATTCACATATCCCTGTCTTGCCCTGTCAAAACTATGCCGTTTTTCACACCGGTAACTTTTTTCTTCTCTGACTAATTTCCCACCGCAGATCGGACAGCACAGAACCGTCTCATTTTCCGGGACTGCCCCATTGACGGATCCCTGCTTCTTTTCCGGCTGCGCCGTCCTGTCAGTGCCGGACAGGAGTTTATCTTTTTTCGATTGGAATTCACTGGTTTGACTGATAACGGTACTGTCTTTCTGATCTTTCATTCCTTTGTCTCTCCCGGCGTCCGCACCTGACACTACTCACTTAATCCTTCTCAGCTGACCGCCGCATCGGCAGCGATAGCGTGACGGGTCAGCAATCACGGATGAATAGCGGGTCCGCTGAATTTCCGTCCCGCACTTGGTACATCTGACAATATAATTGACCTTTTTGGCGATACTTTCCGCCGTCAGCCCCATTTCTTCCGGAGAATGACAGCGTTTGATATCATAGCCATATGCCCGGTTCATTTTTTCGGCATATCTGATAAAAGTTTTGCCATGATTCTGACAACCCCTGCAGGTATGAATCAGTTCATGGGCCAGAGTCTGACGGCAAGAACGTTCCGGTGCTTCCAGAAGCACTTCCGAAAGTTCAATCGTAAAGCGGTCCTTCACACGGATACACATCCCGAAACGGGTCTTGGCACGGCGATTCACCCGCACTACCGGATCAATATTCGGTGAAACCGGAATTTTCAGCCGTTTCATTTCCGTCCGGACTTCCTGCATCAGACGGTCGAAGTCATTCATCACAATCCCTGTTCCTTTCCCTTTCCCGTTTCCGCATTCCTGTCACGACTTTCAAACTATCATACTTTCTATCATACTTTCTATCATACTTTCTATCATACTTTTCCATTATAACACAAATCACCGGAATCCACAATAGAAAAAGGCGCACTATCCTCAGATGATGCACCTTTCAAAACGATTCTTAATTTATACTCTGACCGATGTCGGCATCTCACGATTTCCCAGACGGCAAAGCACATACGCAATACCGTTATTGTCATTGGAACGAGTCACATAATCGGCAGCTTTCTGGACCGTGCGGGAGGCATTCGACATGGCAACCCCTAATCCGGCATACTGCAGCATGGTAATATCATTGAACCCGTCACCGCATGCAATACAGGCTTCTGTAGGAATTCCCAGCATTTTCAGCAGACGGTCAATTGATTTTGCCTTATCGATATCCGGCGGCACGATTTCCAGGAAAAAGGGTTCCGACTTAAAGATTCCCAATTCACCTTCATAGCGTTCCAGAAGAACCTGTTCCAGTTCACTGATCACTTCCGGCTCTCCCTGCAGCAGACATTTGGTAATATCAAAATTCACATACTCCGCAAAATTTCCGACGAACTTCATTTTCATTTGATTGATCCGGCATTCCAGCCGGGCATAACGGTTGATCTGCTGTCCCACAATCACCTGATCTCCCTCATAGGTATTGATTCCCACGGGATACGGTTTAATGATCTCACAGAGTTCCGGAATATACCGAAGCGGCAGTTTATTCTGAAATACCACACGATCCTTTTCACAGTCAATCATACAACCGCCGTTATAGGACAGGATATAGCCCCCGTATTGTTCCAGGGACAGTGTTCTGGCATAAGGCAGGACACCCTGTGTCGGACGGCCGGACGCCAATATCACTCTGCCGCCGTTTTGCTGATACTCCATCAGAACCTGTTTGGTTTCAGGACTGATGCGTTTTTGTGAGTTAGTGAGGGTTCCGTCAATATCCAGTGCGATGATCCGATAGAACATACCATCATGCTTCCTTTATTGAAAAATCAGTCATTTCTGTCTGTGCCTATTGTATAGAATCCTTGAGCCGCCGTCAATGGTATTTCTGCTCTATCATCTATTCATATCTCACAAATTTTTTGTTTCTTTCAGAAAGAGTCAACGAAATCTATCGTCAGAATGTACAATTTTTTAAAATTATTAAAAAAATATATTGAAAATTTTTTGTTAAAGTGTATAATTATATATAGTATATTAGAATCGTGTTGTATCATACAATAACGGAGGTAATGAAATGAAACGTAAACAAATCACCGCAATTATGATGGCGCTTGCACTTGCCGCAGGCTCCGGCGTACTGCTGACAGGCTGCGCAGGTACGACATACTATTATGATAAAGACGGTAACTATGTCGGCGTTGCAACTGATGAGGATACTACACAGCAGTCTTCAAAAGCATCTGACGCTTCCACTTCATCTGCAGCCGGCGACACAAGCAAAACCGAAGAATCTTCTAAGGCGGAATCATCCGTTGCCGCTGAAAGCTCAACAGCCGCAGAATCCTCTGCCGCTGAAGAACCTTCCGAAACAGAAGAACCTTCCGAAACAGAAGAATCCTCTGCCGCTGAAGAGCCTTCCGAAACAGAAGAATCCTCTGCTGCTGAAGAAGCCTCAGAAGCAACAGACGAAAACGCTCTGGCTACCGTTTACTTTATTGCACCCGAAAACTGGACAGACTGCTATGCATATGTCTATGATGAAGCTAACCGTAAAAACGACGATTTCGGTATCGAAATGACGTTAGTAGATGAAGGCGCGCATAAGTACAAGTATGTTGTTTCCAAACTTGCTTCTGACGGCGAAGAATTTGTCAACCCGGGTATTGTCTTCAAAACCAACACGGAAGGTCTCCGTGCCTCCAAGAAAAGTATCCCCGCAAGCGGCAAATATGACATCGAAAACGAAAAGGAATATACTTCCGAGTCCTGATCCGACAACTTTAACTATTTCGAACAGACACGTTTTACGTGTCTGTTTTTTTATGCTGGAAACGCATAAAAACTCCGATTCAGGCGATACTAAAAGCAAACGCTTTCCCAGGAAAGTCAAATTTCAATCGGAGGTAACCAGCATGAGAAACACCAGACGAACCAACCATTATCAAAAAACACGTTCTCCCAAAAAGAACACCGGATTCTATATTGCCTTAGCCATTTGTATCGTCACCATTGCAGCGGCGGCATGGACTACTTACGGCAGTCTCCTTGAATATACCGCCGACGATGACCAGGCCGAGCCATCCGCCGCAGCCACAGACCAGGAACTGAGCGGCGAATATGCCCCCTCTGACGCCGAACCGTCACCGACCCCTGACGGAAGCGATACAGCCGAAAACACGTCTTCCTCCCAAGAGGCACAGCCTGTCAATACCGAAGAAACCAACTCCTCAGACGACACCGCAGAAAGCCCCGATTCCTCCGAAGACTCCGAGCCCTCAGGCAATGTTTATTCCGATGCCATTGACGGAGGCGTGATCATCAAACCATTCAGTCTCAGCGATCTGCTGTATTCGAAAACGACCTCTGACTGGCGGACACATTGCGGCATTGATATTGCGGCGAACGAAGGCACTGCCGTCCATGCCATTGAAGACGGCGTCATCCGTTCCATGACAAAAGACCCGCTTTACGGCAATATCATTACCGTCGATCACGGCAGCTGCACGGCGCGCTACTGCGGCATGACAGATACGCCTGTCATTACCGTAGGCACCAATGTCTCCTCCGGCGATACCATCGGCTATCTCGGCACCATCCCCTGTGAATCCCTGGACGGCAGCCATCTTCATCTGGAACTGATTTCCGATAACACCTATCTTCCTCTGGAAGCCCTTCCCGCCCTGTCCAAATAGTCGGATATTTCAAAAAAGCAAAACACCGGATGTACTGATGGTTATCTCAGCACATCCGGTGTTGTATCATCGGAATTTATGATCCGGAAAAACGATGCCGGACAGGGCGATTCTTATCCCAAAGGGACATTGACATCTTCCGGCAAATACTCCGGATTGTCCTCATCATGATTATCCGCATTGTCACCGGCAGTATCATTCGTATCATTATCTTGTTCACCGTCGGTTAACTCTTTAGAAGCTTCAGAGAATTCCGTCAGGGATTTCTCCGACTCTTCCGCAACAGACTCCACAGAAGATTCCACAGAAGACTCCACAGCAGACTCCTGATCGGCGGAAGATTGTGTATCCGAAGTCTGATTACTGTTTTGTTGGTCATCGCTGACATCCACAACAGAAGATTCGGTCTTTCCGTCCTGACCTTTGTCCCCGTTATTCTGATTCAGGAGAACAAATGCCAGCACAGCGCCTCCTGCCAGCAAAACGACCGCACAAACGATAATAATAATTGTAATCAGCAATTTTTTTGACTTCTCAGGTGGTTTCTTATCCGAGTTCTTTGACGGCTCAGGCGCCAGCTGAACCGTAGGAGCATCCGACACAGGCTTCTCAGGGGATACCGGTTTCATGGGAGCCGGTTGGCTTTGGGTAGGAAGCGGAATTTTATGCACCGGTGCATTATCCGACTTTTCTTCCACATAAGGGGTCCCGCAATTCGGACAAATCGAGTAACTCTCCTCAAACACCGTTCCACATTTATTACAAATTACCATCTGTCAACACGTCCTTTAACTACATGTTTCTCATTTGGGACGACAATGCCGTCACATTCACAAAAAGTCAACTGTGCATCCTCGTCTTCTTGTTCATTATACCCTGTTTTCATCCACTTGTAAAGGGCAACATCCGTTTCCGCACGGAAATCAATTTTTTCCGGCATTTTCTCGGGGGAAACCCTTTTTTCAAGTGAAAAAAGGGTTATCCCCCGAACTCCCTTCCTAAAAAAGCTGATTTTGCATTTGCTTTTTCACAAACCGGTTGTTCTATTTGTGAAAATATGTTGCGGCAACGGTTTATTTTCTGAAAATTGATTTCCCTGCCGTTTCCGGAGGAAAAGAGATGTTATTTTGTGCTGTTTATTCCGGAGGCGCACGAAACACTGCCGCAAAAGTTACCGAATAAAATATTTAAGACAATGTCAAACAAGCCCTTCACCTGACATTGTCTTAAATATGTCGAAATCATCTTCATAAAATTCCCGGAAACCGGGAATACCGTTTGTTCCCTCCGGCAATCCGGAGAGAACCGGTCAGGATTTTTCTCCCAACCGGAACATATTTTCTCTGTCCATCAGATAGATCACACTGCCGGCAGGCAGGAGATTAGGATGATCCTTAAGCAATCTGGTTCCGTTATCCAGGAACGTGCCGTTATGCGACATATCTGTTACAATATACGAATTTCTTTTCCGATCATATGAAACCGAACAATGCTGACGGCTGACCTTCGCATTTTTAGCGATAATATTACAAACCGACGCTTCCCGACCGATGATAATTGTCTCGTTATTCTCAATCGGAACGTCCATTCCCTGACAGGTTCCTGCCAGACAGGTAATCACCGGCTTAACTTCAGGCTGAGGCGCAAGCGGCTGATACGCACGGACCGTTGACTGATTGAGATACGTTCTCGGATTCACTGCAAGCGTCTGTTCCATATCGCCGGAAGAAACGGCAACATTTACTTTTTTCCGATCCGGAAGCCGTTCCACGATCATACGAAGGATAGCCAGCACCATAGCCAGTGCGGCAGCAGCGACAAGGGCATACAGCATCGGAGAAGCGGATGCCCCGATCCGGTCTTTCTCATCCAGAGCCGGAATCAGAACCGTCTGGATAATGGCAGCCAGCGCACCGTTGACCGCCATGAAAACCCCGCAAAAGATCATGGCAAAAATACTGAAATACTTATTGCCGCCAATTGCGGAAAAGATCATGGATCCCAGCAGGAAAATCACGGAAACCGCAATCAGAATGAAGATCAGGACATAATTATCATTGACGGTGGTTGTAATACCATTATAAATGATATCGACAGACTGTGAAGCATTTTCGATCTGTTCATTACCGTCTGTCTTGGAATGGATCACAATGACGTCAGCGACGGAGATCCGGCTGTCTTCAATGGAAATCATGACATCCGACTTACCGCCCATTTCATAGGATGCTTTTTTAGATTCTTCTGCGTCACGATAGTCATCGACATATTTTTCAATACTCTCACTGTCTTCCTTTGCAAAGTCCAGAACGATAGACGGAAGGAAAAACGCAGCCGCTGACGCAGCGCAAAGCAGCGGGATCAGAATCCGGAAAATAATTAATATTGCTTTTTTCATGATTATTCATCCCTGCTGTAGTCATCCCAGGAGAATTCGGAACCACACAGCGGAACAAACAGGAATGTAGACTTACCAATTTCCAGTTTATCATAGGCACTCAGTTCCACATTATCCAGAACGACCTTATCATTGACATAGAACAGTTCTCTTGATTCACCGGGTTGTGCCAGGAAGAATCTCTGTTTGGGAACATAGGTAATAATGCCGTGTTTTTCTCTCGAAATCGAGTTATCATCGACAATAGCGATATCCATCGACGGAGAACGACCGATAAAGTTTCTGTTCTCTCTGATGGCAAAGGACTTACCCTTTGAAGAACCGCCGATACAAACCAGCCAACCTACCGTAGGCTGCTTATTGCTGTCCGAAGACTGGGTCGTAGAGTTACTCTGGGTAAACTGCTGGAAGATATTGGCGGTATTGGCGGAAGGAGCGGCGGGCTGACCGGGGAAGGGCTGCGTAACCATAACCGGCTGAGCGGAAGGCATTGCCGGCTGTGAAACGGGATTCTGAGGGGGCATATGATTTACCGACTGCGGAGATTGTGACGGTTGTACAGGGGGATACATTTGCGGCTGTGTTTGGGGAGCAGCCACGCCCGGCGCAGCTCCGCAGTACGGGCAAACCTGAAATCTGGATGCATCATAAAAATGATTGTTTGGGCATCTTACCGTATTTATCATAATAATTCTCCTTTTATCAATGTTACATCAGATCGGATCCGATCCGCTGACAGATCAAGCCGTCAGGTAATGAATGTTGTGTATCAAAGGGCAGCGGATCCGTTTCCGTACACTTCACCGCACCGATACGGACCGCCTGTCTGATTATCAGATCAACCCTTGAGTTTAAACTTATTGGCGCCCTTACCGAGAGAAATAATTGTTCCGGCAGGGAGCTGTGCTTCCTGATTTTTGGGAAGCTGCTGACCATTCACAAAGGTACCGTTAGAGGACATATCAATGACCTTATAGCAGTTGATATAAGCGTCATACTTGACAGAACAATGTGTACGGCTGATATCCTTGGTTTCCGCGCCGATCACCAGATTACAAACCGAAGCGTCACGACCGATCAGAATCTTCTCACCGGAACGCATCGGAATATCGGCGCCCTGATAATCGCCGCTGATACCAACCAGACCGCCTTCCTGAACGGTTGTGGGCGGATCGTCAGGATCAAAGTCGGCATTCTGACTGCCAAAAACAGGAATGGTAGAAGCGAGCGGATCCACCTGGAAATCACCCAGCGGTGTCGGGGGAACCACAGGAACCTGATTGGCTTCAAAGTTAATGGGATCCATAGGAGGCGCCGACTGTACCGGATCCATCGGGGGCATAGGAGGCTGCATAGGATCCATTGCGGGCATGGGCTGCTGCATGGGATCCATCGCAGGCATAGGAGGCTGCATAGAATCCATCGCAGGCATGGGCTGCGGCATGGGGTCCAGAGCGGGCATGGGCTGCTGCATGGGATCCATTGCAGGCATCGGAGGCTGCATGGAATTCATCGCAGGCATCGGCTGAGCAGCCGGATCTGCCGGGAAGGCATACGGAGCGCCGGGAGCCGCTCTGTGAGCCGTCATATCAATAATACAGAACACCATTGTACCGATCGTAAACACCGGTGTCAGGAAAGGCGCAACGCCCATCGAACCGGAACCGCCCAGAGAAGAAGCGACCACAACCAAAGAACCGAACAGTAAACCGTAAAGCAGAACGGCCAGTCCGCCCAGAACACCCAGGATCGAAACGATCAGGCTGATAATACGGCAAGCCTTGACTTTACTCAGGATCTTACAAACGGCCACGACAACCAGCACTACTGCCAGGAAAATCATCAGAACCGTAGCGATCATAGAAAATACGCCGTCTTTCTGAAGATTGAACCCGTCAGCCGTTGTCAGTGTGGTGAGAGAGGAGTATTCAAACATACTGATCGTAACGGAATCACCGATTCCGTTATTGATCGTAACCAACGGCAAAAACATCATACCGACAGCTGCCGCTGCGCATACAATTGCACCGATCATTGCCACGAGAGCTTTGACCGACTTGGTGGGAGGTGCCTGCGCCGGCGCAGGACTGCTATTGACTGGATAATTCATGGATCATTCCTCCTTCAGATCTTCCCATGAGAACTTACTGCCGCAAAGCGGGAAGAACACCAACTTGGTTGATCCCACTAAGATGATATCATAGGGTTTGAGCTGTTCGTTTTTCAGAACCACACGGTCATTGATATAGAACAGTTCTCTTGACTCACCGGGCTGAGCGATAAAAATTCTTTCATGGGGCTCATACAGAACCACCGCATGACGGATACGGGAAACGGAATTATCTCCGCCCAGAACAACGTCCATGGAAGAATCTCTTCCGATAAAGTTCTTCCCGTTCTTCAATTCAAAACATTCGCCGTAATACGGACCGTTGACACCGATCAGCCAACCGACGATAGGCTCGGTAGACAGATTACCGCTCGGCATCAGACGAACGGTTTTTTCATCATCCGCAGCCGCAGCCTTATTATTCTTGGCATCATTCAGCAGATCGCCGTAGTTGACAGGACCTGATGAAGCGGGAGGCGCCGTAGGTATCGGAGCCGCAGGCGGTGCCGGCGGAACGGGTTGCTGAGTGGGCATCTGCTGAGCGGCAGCCTGACGTTTGGCTTCCTCCGCCTCCTGTTTGAGTCTTTCCGCTTCTGCCCTGGCATTTTCCGCTTCCATTCTGGCTTTTTCCAGTTCTTCCTTTTGTTTTCTCAGTTCTTCCTTTTGTTTTCTGAGTTCTTCCATTTCATCCTGATTTGCCATGGTGGACTGGCCCATCCCGAAATCCATGGGAACGCCCTGAATCGCTTCGGTAATACCGGAGCCGGAGCCCATTGAAACGGTCGCATCCGGATCCTGCGCCATAGGTGCAGACATTAAAGGACTGTATTCAACGCCTCCGAAACCGGGATCATTTCCTCCGATCGGCGGCTGGTCCAACATCACGGTAGCCATATCACCGGCATCATCATAATTGGAGGCAGTCGGTGTATTGCCCGAGGAAGAGAAGATATCTTCTCCCTGGAATACCGGGATGGTAGCTTCGCCGTTATCGACATTTCCGTCCATATCACCGGCTCCGCAGTACGGACACATGGCGAATTTGTCACCGTCATAATAGTGACCGTTTACACATCTTTTTGTCATATCAAAAACTCCTTTTCAAAAAATTACTGTTGGAATTCTTCCAGTTAACTTGAGATTATTATACCAAATAAAGCAACAAATGTCAAAACAATGTATGTTTTAACGGAAAAAATGTAAAAATTGACACAAGCCGTCCTATCACCGGCGATTTCCGCTTCAGAGGCAAACCGAAGAGAGAGGGCAGCAGCATTTTGTGAAGAATCAGCCGGTAACGGATGTGATGATTTTATCAACCGCCATACCGGAAGCTTCTGCGGCATCGGTCAGGAATTTCGGCGGTATTGCCTGAATCGGCTGGTTCTTTTTTCCTACCGCGATCTCGCCGCATTTAAAAATCACATTCAGCACACCCTGTATAGAGATATCGGTTTGTTGCTCTTCCGGATGGAACGCCTGATAGATATACTGTTTGGCATCTTCCGGAAGATACGGTTCCGTTCTGTCAAAGAATTCCTCATTGATAATTGCCGCATCCACCATAGTTTCACTGCCGTAAAGCACGGACAGGAAGATCCGCAGGAAATGTCTGACATCCTTTTGTTCGGGAGTCAGGGCAGCTTGATCCCGGTTTTTATCGTCCGCCGTTGTATCCACACCCGTCAGATCTACCAGCACACAGGATTTATCGGTTTTGATGATCCGATCCGGGGTAAGATTGCCGTGATGCACCCCTCTGCTTTGCAGCAGTTTCAGGGCAATGATCACCGGCAGCAGCAGTTTTTTGGTTCCGTCAAAGCTCTTGGCGCCGCTGTCTTTCACATACTGAGCCAGTGTTGCTCCGGGAATAAATTCTTCTACGGCATACAGCACATTCCCGCATCTGCCATAGGTATAGATTCTGGGGAGAGAAGAAATCTCCACATCCGCCTCTTCCCGATACGTCTGATAAAAGCTTTCGGCATGCTGCAGCGTAAAGAACGGTTCATCCCGTCTGAGCATCGTGATATCACTGGGCATCCGGCTGCGCACCATCAGCTGCCGGATCACCACTCTGCGCTGCATCACCACGTCATAAGCGTTATAAGAAATACCGTAATCATCCGTTCTCAGGGCCTTACCGATATAATAGCGCTGGTTCAGCAAAGAACCGGCTTCCAGCCAGTGCATGGGAACATGATAACTGCTGGCAGAGAATCCGCATAACGGACACACATCTCTCCCCTGCTCCGGTATTTCATTCATACACGACAGACATAAATACATCCTATCACCTTCTATAAACATTGATACACCATTAATGGTCTGGTCATCAGATCCTCTTCAGCGCAGAAGGATCTGATGCGAATCGTTTGACAGCATAAGAATGGTTCCTCCTGCGAACAGCACAGGAATATTAAGCGGCAGCCGCTGTCCATTAATAAACACTCCGTTCATGGAACAGTCCGTTACAATAAACATACACCGTTCACTGTCATATTCGGCAATACAATGAATTCTGCTGATATCCCTGGAAGGGATCACCAGTTCACAATCCTTTTCGTTTCTGCCGATCTTCACTTTTTCCATTGCGTCAACCGTCACGGATCTGCCTGCGCCTTCACCGCTCAGGACGGTCACACAGCCTCTCCGAAGAGTACCTGTGGTATGCACAATCGTTATCTGGGACTTTGTATGTGAACCCATTCTGTCATAAATACTCAATTTACTCATCCGTTCTCTCAATACGATGCTCTTCCCGGTCAACTCTCGATTCAGTCAGTACCGTTCAGAGAATCACCATCCGGTCAGCTATATCTCACCAGCACTACCGTCGTATTATCCTGACCCCTGCCGGAATACTTCAGCGCAGAAGCTGTCAGTTCATTGGCAGCCCGCTGCAGGTCAAAAAAGTTATCGGTAATAATCGCCAGTATCTTATCATCCGACAAAGATTTATACAATCCGTCACTGCACAGCAGGATAATATCTCCTTTCAGCAGTTCCACGGGTGTTTCACTCTGGTCGATCAAGGAAACATTACCGATGCCGAGAAAGCTGGTCAATGCTTCCGCCTTACTTTCCTCACTCCGGTACTGTTCAATGGAGATTTTGCCCTTCATATACAGATCGTTCAGCATCATGCGATAATTATGTTCTCTGACAATACACTGCATGGCATTACTGCGGATCACATAGATTTTACTGTCTCCCACCGACAGCCAATGGATCATATTTCCCTGGATATGCACGGCTACGATCGTGGTACCGGCACCCAATAGTTTTCCCTGTTCATCCGTAATATGATAGACCAGATCATCCAG
Organism: uncultured Ruminococcus sp.; assembly: GCA_902772895.1. GTDB lineage: Bacteria > Bacillota > Clostridia > Oscillospirales > Acutalibacteraceae > UBA1213. The sequence goes on along the minus strand of CACYCN010000122.1, from coordinate 15,145 downwards.
TTTAACGGCTTCCTGATAAAAGAACTCCTTATAATCCGTCACCGGGGTACGCAGATAATCCTCCATCAGCATTCCTACCGCCAATGTACTGGCTTTTTCGCCGCCTTCCAGACCACCCATGCCGTCACAGACAACCGCCAGTCCCCCGTCAGGCGTTTCAATACAGCCATAGGAATCCTGCTGATATTTTCTTGTGCCGATAATGGTCGAAGCCACCATGGTTGCCCGACATTCCTGCACATATTTTTCGGTAATAAAGTTACTTTCGTCCGAAGAATACATCCGCTTAACCTCCCAATACTAATCGATAACGGGTATTGGCGAGAATGATCAGATCCGTCTCACCTACAAAATACCGCATTCCTTTTTCCATTCTGACATAATTGATATAAGTACCGTTAGTGGAACAATCCTCCAGACAATACCGCTGGCGATACGTATCAAACATCAGCTTACAATGGGTACGGGTGACATTATCACAATTCGGAAATACAATATCACTTTTAACGGAACGTCCGACTGTCATCCACTTATCCGGCTCCACTTTTACTTTATTGACATCCTGTCCGTCGATATTGACCCGGACATAATGTTCCACCAGTTCCACGCTCTTGGCGCCGATCGCCTGTTCCAGTTCATCGATAAATTCCCCGATCGTATGGGTACGTTCGGCAGGATTCAGCATCAGGGCACGGTCAACCGCATCCGATAACGCCTTACTGACATCCGATCTTGCCAGATGCAGCGGCGTATACTGCGCTCCGCTGAGACGATCCGTTGCGCGGGGGATCACCTTACCGGTGAGCATATAATAGTAGGTACTGGCAAGGGCATAAAGATCCGTATAAGGACCCTGGGAATCCGTAGAAGAATACTGTTCAATCGGCGCAAAACCATGTTTCAGGGTAATGGTATAGTTACTGTTGCTCATAAAGAAATTCTTGGCGCTGCCGAAATCAATCAGCACCACCCGTCCGGATGCCAGTATCATGATATTTTCGGGGCTGATATCTCTGTGAAGATAGCCCTTTTCCTTATGGACAAGATCGATATTTCTGCCGATCTTACGGATAATATCATTGGCAGCATTCAGATCCATTCCGCCTTCCGGCACGATTCTCTTGAGTGAAAGACCGTCCAGATATTCCATGACATAATAAGCGGTACCGTTTTCTTCGAAGCAATCAATAATATTGACCACGCCGGAAATATTACTCATTTCACTGATGACCCTTGCTTCTCCCACAAAACGTTCGATTCCGTGCTGAAATTCCTCCATACGGTTCTGACGGGTATATTGGATGGTGACGCCGTCATTGCTGCGCACCACCAGACCCATCGGGAAATATTCCTTCACGCATACCCGGCTGTCTGTCAGTGTATCATACGCCAGATAGGTGATGCCGAAACCGCCGGCGCCGATGGACCGTCCGATCAAATAACGGTTCTTCAGCTTATAGAACATTTTCATATCTTCAAAATTATCGCCGTTGGGCTGATAGCCGCAGGACGAACAGACGTTTCCGTCAAAAGTATACTTAAAACAATTTGGACACAACATCATTCATTCACCTTTTCGGTTACAATCATTTTCCGTCACTTCCAGGACACTGTCATCCGCACCATACCGGCGCTGATCACATCACCCTTTTCCAGACGGTGTTTTCCTGTAATTCTGATTCCGTTGACGGAAGTTCCGTTTGTGGAATTCAGATCCGTTACATAATATTGATTGTTCTGTTTTTCTATCACAAACTGATTTCTGGCAATAAACTTATCATCAATGCAGACATCACAGTTCTGACTTCTACCTACCACTAACTTATCCTCAAATTCCAGTTCGACCATTTTGCTTTCGCCGCCTTCGAGCTGGATATTCATAAAGATACTGTTGGTTTCCCGGATATTGACCACATACTTAGGCGCCTGTCTTTCAATATCATTGATGACCTGTTGTCTGGGATGCGGCACCGGATCTTTCTGAGGCGGCGGATTCGGCGCAACAGCCGGAGCAGGAGCGGGAGTGGGCGCAGGTGTCTGCATCACGGGCTGTACCACCTGCACTACTTTGGGAGGCGTATTCTTGGCAGCCTCTATGGCGGCCTCCTTAGCGGCTTTCTCTGCGGCAAGCTTAGCGGCTCTGGCGGATTTTTTACGGGAGCGGATGATAACGATGACCAATACTGCCGTTGCGATCACCACGACTGCCGCAAGGATAATTCCCTGCCAGGAGAGGATGAACTGCAAGAACGCATTGGGCGCTTCCACCCCTTCCAGATACTGATCCACACTGCCGACGATGGCATTCTTCTGCATGGAATTATCACAGATATTACGGCAGGAAATCGTATAATCTCCCTTGATCACCGGCGTACTGAAAGTAACGGTAGCCATATACTTTCCGTCTTTCTTTTCATAGACCGCCTCTGTGACGATCATATCAATGCCCTGGGCATTGGTTACCTGATAGTTCTTCGGATTATCCGCATCCAGCACATCCTCCGTGAAATAAACCTTGATTTTATCGGTGCCATCTGACTCCACTTTCTCAATTTTGGGAGCGGTATCATCCTTCTGGCTGCGGATAAAATAGACATCCTTACTTTTGGTAATATCTTTCTTCACAAACTGCACCGAAAGACTTTTCTTTTCATTCGGACTGACAAGATTATTATCTGCGTTAAAGATCAGCACATTCGAATCAGCGATCTCCTTCACCACTTCCCTGGTCATATCGGTGAAGGTCTTATCATTTCCCGGCACCTTCATTGCGCCGCCGGTCGTTCTGGACAGTTCGCCTAACTTGGCGTTATCCTCCGAAGTCGTCGCCACTGCGGAAATCGTATAAACCGGCAGATTATACTTAATCAGTTTATCCTTGGTTTCATCAATGGTTTCTTTACCGGCAGCCCTGTCATAACCGTCCGTATAAAGCAGACAGATCTTCCGCCGGTAATTATCGCTGTTATTACTGTCGGACAGCTGAGCCGCCAGGGATAATCCCGCAAACAGAGAGGTAGAGTTACTGGTAGCATTGAGTTTATCCAGAATCGTTGCCAGATCGTCACCGCTGCGGTCTGACCGGTATAATTCCTTTTCATCATCTCCGAAGGTGATGAGTGTCATCCGGTCTTTTTCTCCCAGCTCGTTATTAAAGCTTTTAATGGCTTCCTTCATTTTTTCGAAGGTAGCGTTCAGGATAGAAGACGACGTATCCAACAGGACATAATAGTCCACCCCGTCACCCGTTTCCGAAAAATACGAAACAGACTCGCAGACCATAGTGGTATCATCATAAAAAGCCCTGATATCGCCGGGCGTTCTGACATCATCGTCCAGATGACTGAAATACACCCGGATCTCCGGCATATTCACATAGACCTGTTCGATCTCGGAAACCGCCAGGGAATCCGATGCGGCTTTTGCGCCGAATGACGGGATCACCGCTGTCAGCGCCGTGAGGACCGCGATACCGACTGCCATCCGGATTGTCCAATTTTTCAGTCCCATTTTTTATCCCCTCCGCAATACGGAATAAATTCCAGTGTCGTTTCACCGATCTCGATCTTATCCCCCTGATGAAGTTCCCTTGATTTTTTCAGCAGTTCACCGTTGACATAAGTAATGGTTCCCTTTCCGGGAGATACAAAGAATTCATTACCCTTGCTGTCATATACCACGGAACAATGCGACCGGTCGGCAATTTTCCGGTCACCGTTGATACAAACATCCATCAAACCGGAAGTTCCGATCCGGTTAAACCCGTAATGCAGCCGGTAATCTCTTCCCTTTTCCGCGCCCTCCGAGCAGATCAGCCATCCGGTCACATAATTATTTCCTTTGAATTCGGAATGATAAGCGATGGTTTTTTCTTCGGCATCCTCCGTCTGTTTGCGGCTGATGGTAATCCGTTTGACCTTGACCGGCGGATTCACCTGCGGCGTTTCATTCACAGACACCGCGCACACGGGACAGGAAGCAAACAGTGAGTCATCATAGTGATGACCCTTATCACACATTTTCAATGACATAGTCTTCCCTCCTATCGGATCCGGACGACAATAGCGGAATAATTATCCGAGCGTTTTCCGGCGCCTCTTTGCTTTACGATCGCCGCCATATCATTCAGCCAGCCTTCCGCGCTCTTATGCCATTTCATACAGGCGATCATTTCCTCTTCGGTGATGAGTTCCCAGAAGCCGTCCGAGCTGAGGAGAAATGCCATTCCCTGCGTCACCGGAAAGGGTTCTTCCAGCTGATAACTCATGGAGGACCATTCTTCACCGATAACTCTCAGCAGGCGGTTACGGTCCGGATGATTCCGGATCTGATCTTCCGTGATCCTTCCCATATCCACCAGCATCTGGGGTACGCTATGATCTTTGGTACGTTTTCTGACGGCGTCATTCTGAAAACAGTAGATACGGGAATCACCGATATGTCCCCATTTTGCCGCACCGTTTTCAATGGTCAGGGCTGTGAGCGTTGTTTTCAGAGCGGCATGCGCCCTGCGTCTTTCCTGTTCATATAACACACGTTTCTGCGCCGCCTCAAAAATCATTCCCAGCACATTATCCTGTTCACAAAACGCCATATACACATCCTGTGAATTCTTGACTGCCAAAGAGGACGCCACATCCCCCAGGCCGTGACCGCCAAGGCCGTCTGCCAGCAGAAAACAATAATGATTCTCATCCCGTTTCACAATATTAACACTATCTTCATTGACTTCTCTGCCGCCCTCAGACGTAACAAATGCATAATCGACCATAACCTCAACCTCCCGCATCCGGAACACATCCGGCAGGATACATTCCTTGCTTTAGAACTATTATACTACAAACTGATTCAAAATAGGCAACTATGTAATAATTGACTGTTTTTCAGACAAATTTGACGGTTCAAAAATCATCTTCAGATCCTGATAATACTTGCGGCTGACCGGGATACTCTGTCCGTTTTTCAAAACGATGGAGGACGAGCTATAGGAATAGATTGCCTTGATATTCACGGTATAGCTCTGATGGCAGCGCACAAAGCTGCCGATCGGCAATACCGCCAGCAGCTCGTCCATTTTCTGATAAAACTCAAATTTTTCTTCCATAGAAACCGCGGCAATCTTTCGTCCGCGGCTTTCAAAATAGGTAACTTTATCCAGTCGGATATTCTGCATACAGCCGTTGGTTCTGACGCTGAGATACTCCGTCATACAGTTCAGTTTTTCGGCGATATAGCGGGTCAGCGACTCCTGCAGATTTTCAAGTGAGGGCTGTTTCAGAACATAATCAAACAAACCGTACCGATAGCCGTCAAAAACAAACGCCGGCGTATCGGAATAAACTATTACGTCGGTGTGGATATCTCCGTTTTTGAAGTACTCGGGAATCGATAAGCCGCCGCAGGACGCAACATCAAGGATCACCAAATCGAAAGACAGATTTCCCATACCGATAGCCTGTATGAGTTTTTCCGCCTTATCATATTCAGAGACCGAAATTTCCGACTGATCAAAAAACACAGCTTCTATTAAGTTTTTGATGATTCCTCTGTGACTTGGATTAATGTCACAAATTCCGATAACCAGCAAACACTCCACATCCTAAACTACTTGTTCCCGACAAAGGCTCCGCCCCTGCGCCATCATAAAAAACGCCAAAAACTGAAATTTATTCTGCCATCCGTCCCGTATTTTTGCCGATTTTTGAGAGATCGGGAAACGCTATTCTATTCTGCTCTCTTTCATGCCGCATACTAAATTTTTCACAACCGGCAGACGTATCAACGACAGACCAATGCTCCGCCGTTATTCCATCCGTTCCTTCCGGAGTGTAGCCCGGAAGGAACGGACAGCAACAGGAAACACAATTCTGTCAATCTCGGCTGTCAGCCTGCGCCGGTCATCTGTCGTTTTTGGAGATATTACGAAGCGATACCATACTGATCATCATCAGCAGGAAGATCATAATTCCCATCATGGCAATAGACAGCCAGTAACGGGGCTGACTATGGACAAACATCGATTCAACGGAATGGGCGATCTGGGGATAGGCATCCTGTAACACCAGTTTCATGTTATTCAGATCCATCAGATTACCAAAGGCTTCCATTGACCATCTGCTGACGGTAAAGAAGGAAAGGACCTCCGTAAAGCCGCTGAGGCTGAACAGAATTCCGGAGAATAACAACTGCACGATCAGTGCAAACGGAGCGATCGCCATAGCGCGGTCGCTGCTCTTGACAAAGGACGAAATAACCAGTCCTAACGCAGCGGAAGTAAAAATCGTCATAAACAGGACGAAGAACATATCCATAAACGTACTGGGGAAAATAAACGGTTCAATATCCGGCAGTCCGATGGTCAGCATAAATGTCAGAAGCATAATAGCCGCCTGAACCAGGGCGATAATGATCTGGATCAGATACTTGGAAAGGATATAAACCGGTATCTTGACATTACCCATATATTCTCGTTTAAGGATGACCCTTTCTTTACAAACCTCCTGAATCGAGTTAAATACGCCCAGCCAGATCGCCGCGCAGGACATCACAAAGAAAATCGACTTGGCATCTTCGTAATAGTCATAGACCTGTGCCCGGGCCACAAAGAACATCAGGAATCCCATCACGACCGGCTGCGCAAACAGCAGAATCAGTCTTGCCATATCGTTCTTGATCAATTCGGCATAGCGGATAGTCAGGACCCCGAACTGACGGAAATAATTAACGCCTCTTGTCGGCTTTGATTTCTGCGGTTTGGCGGATGAACCGGAGAAGCTGAAAGTCTTTTTATATTTTTCGGACCAATAATCCGGACGTTCGCTGATTTCCTCATAGATTTTAATCAGATCGTCCGTTTTGAAGTACTGTTTGGCGTCTTCGATATTGCCGCAGAAACAGATTTTACCGCCTGCGCCCATAAAGATAACTTTATCACACAGATCGAGATTCTGCGTATTATGCGTGACGAGGATAACGGTTTTGGATTCATTTTTGGCAAGTTTCTGGAGGGACTGCATCAGATGGGCTTCCGTTCCCGGATCGAGGCCGGAAGTCGGCTCATCCAGGAAGAATAAGCTGGGATCGCCCAGCAGTTCCACGGCAATACTGGCGCGTTTTTTCTGACCGCCGCTGAGTTTTCTGATATAGGTATGCTGATGCTGGGTCAGTTCAACGATTTCCAATACCTTATCAATTTTACGGTTCATTTCTTCTTTAGTCAGCTCATCGCCCGACTTGAGTTTCAGGGTATAGTGAAGCATTTTCCGCAGCGTCAGATTTTCATAGATAATATCCTGCTGCGGCACATAGCCGATCACACTTTTCAGAGTTTCGAAATTTTCCAGCAGGTCGATTCCGTTATAGAAAACGGCGCCGCCCGTGAGTTTATCATCAAATCCGCTGATAGCGTTCATGAGAGTGGTCTTACCGGAACCGGAGCCGCCGATAATAGCGACAAAATCATTACTTTCGATTTTAAGACTCACATCATTAAGAATAATTTTTTTCTTTCCGCCCTTACCCTTGACCTTTTTCAGCAGATGATAAACTTCCAGACCGCTGCCGACCGCAACATCCCGATAGATCACACTGTTGCCGAAATAAACAAAGGAGTAATTGAGAATCTGGATATAGTCGCCGTCTTTCAGCTGATGAACCCCATCCAGTTCCTTTCCGTTGACAAAGCTCCCGTTCTTACCGATGGGTCTGAGGATCATATTACCGCCTTCAGCGGGTACGATCTGGGCATGATTACGAGATACGCCGACATGATCCAGCACAATACTGCAATTGGTACTGCGTCCGATGGACAGCCCCATCTGCACGGGCATCCTGACATAATCCTTTCCATGTGACAGCACCACCAGCAGCATAACGGCATTTCCCAGCATCACCAGATTTTTTCCCTGTCTTCCGCCGAAATACTTCAGGCGTTCCAGCTGGAAAAAGCCTTTTCCGGTAAACAAAAAGGAGCCGTTACTGCTGCCAAGATCGGCAAAAGAGACGCCGTTTTCACCGAATCTTATCTGTAAATGCTGTTTGGAAACAGAGGGGGTACGAACCATAATATCCGTTCCGACAGTACCAACGGTAAGCTCTCTTTTAGGGAACATACCGGTACTATATTTACAAATCGATTCTCCTTCGATCACATAAATATCATACTCTTTTAACTTCATTTCCGAATAGGTTCCTTTCTGAATTAAATTTCCTTTCAGACACAATACCACATTTCTTCTATACAATTATAAATAATACTGTCTAAAATGTCAACAATTTCCCCTGATTTTCCCGGACAAAAGCGACAAAATCTCTATTTTTTCAAATACAGATAGAACAGCGGATCCCCTGTCGGCGATCCGCTGTTATGGTTTCTGAAAACCCATCAGAGATTATTTTTTCTTTTTCTTAGCGCCGGCAGCCTTTGCCGGAGCAGGTTCTTCGTCTTCCTTGTCACAAACGCCGGAAGAGATGAACTTATAGATCAAAGCAGCCAGAACGCCGCCGACAAGAGGTGCTACGATAAATACCCATACATTTGCAAAGGAAGCGCCGCCGGCAAAAATAGCGGGGCCAAAGCTTCTGGCAGGGTTAACAGAGGTACCGGTAAAGTAAATACCGAAAATATGTACCAATGTGAGGGAAAGACCGATAACGATACCGGCAACCGCACCGTTACCCTTCTTAGAGGTAACCCCCAGAATCGCCAGGACAAATACAAAAGTCAGGATAATTTCGATGAGCAATGAAGCCCAGATATTCCCATTATCATACAGTCCGTTAGAGCCGTAGTTAGTCGAAGCCGGGAAGATCGAGAACAGCAGTGCGCCGCCTGCAATCGCGCCTACAAACTGAGAAGCGATATAAGCGAAGAACTCCTTGATGTTCATTTTGCCGCTGACGAGCATTGCGATAGAAACCGCCGGATTGATATGGCAGCCCGAAACATTACCGATAGAATATGCCATTGCGACAATCACCAGACCAAACGCCAGCGCTGTCAGCATATAACCCGGCAAGGTATCACAGCCCACCGCACAAGCGGTACCGCAGCCGAACAATACCAGGACAAAGGTTCCGATACATTCCGCCACACATTTTTTCAGAAGTTCCATAATGATTCCTCCTTCATAAAATTTTTACGATCTCTGTTTGGCAACAGAAATTGTCTACCTATATTATAAATCCTTTTCTGATAATAATCAACAATTATGAAGTTTTTGTAACCAGGATTTTATGGAAAAAGCAGTAGGATTTCCGGACAGGCTGCCACGCATGATTTCCCCGAAAAAACACCTCCGACAACCGAATGTCGGAGGTGTTAGTTACATGGATCGTGATGATCAGATGAGATTCCAGAAACCGTCAAGGGTTGCGAAATAATCGTCAACGGTTTCGGCACGGCGGATCTCGATCACACTGCCGTCTTCACGAAGCAGCAGTTCGGCGCTTTTCAGACGACCGTTATAATTATAGCCCATTGCAAAACCATGAGCGCCGGTATCATGAATAACCAGAATATCTCCCATATCGATTTTGGGCAGACTACGGTCAATGGCAAACTTATCATTGTTTTCACACAGAGAACCGGTCACATCATAGACATGGTCACAGGGTTCATTTTCTTTACCCAGGACGGTAATATGATGATAAGCGCCATACATTGCCGGACGCATCAGGTTAGCGGCGCAGGCATCCACACCGATATACTCCTTATGGATATGCTTTTCATGAATGGCTTTGGTAACGAGATGGCCATAAGGCGCGAGCATATAGCGTCCCAGTTCGGTATAAATACTGACATCTCCCATACCGGCAGGCACCAGCACTTCTTCAAAGACCTTCCTGACACCCTGACCGATCACTTCGATATCATTGGGTTCCTTATCGGGTGTATAGGGAACGCCGACGCCGCCTGACAGATTGATGAATGAAATCTCCACACCGGTTTCTTCTTTGAGTTCGACGGCGAGTTGGAATAAGATGCGTGCCAGTGTGGGATAATACTCATTGGAAACGGTATTGCTGGCAAGGAAAGAGTGAATTCCGAATTTCTTGGCGCCCAGCGCTTTAAGCTGCAGGAAAGCGTCTCTGATCTGCTCTCTGGTCATACCGTATTTGGCATCCCCGGGATTATCCATGATCTGTGTAGAGATGGAGAAAGTACCGCCGGGATTATAACGGCAGGAAATGATCTCCGGAATCCCGCAGACCTCTTTCAGCATTTCGATATGGGTAATATCATCCAGATTGATAATCGCCCCTACTTCTTTGGCAAAACGGAATTCCTCTTCGGGTGTATCATTGGAAGAAAACATAATTTCCGGGAATCCGAAGCCGCATTTCTGACTCATCAGCAATTCCGCATAAGAAGAGCAGTCTGTTCCGCAGCCTTCTTCTTTGAGGATCTGTAAGATAGCGGGAGTAGGTGTTGCCTTGACGGCAAAGAATTCCTTGAATCCTTTATTCCAGGAGAACGCTTTCTTTAATCTTCTGGCATTTTCACGAATCCCCTTTTCATCATAAATATGAAACGGTGTCGGAAATTCCGCAATTATCTTTTCTGCCTGTTCCTTGTTAATAAACGGTGTTTTTGACATCATCAATCCCCTCCGATTGAAAAAATACATTTCTATTTTACAATATCCGACCCTTTTTTGTCAATATTTTGACAATCATTTTTTGCGCATGATGGAGGCAGGATTGACAATGGCCCCGTTTTATCCCGTGATTCCTTCCTATACAGCCTATAAGGAGACAACATCATGAAATCTCTTTCCTTACACGCCGCCTGTCGGGAAAAACGGATCCTGATGGTTTTTCTGAGTCTGTGCAACTGTCTGTTCGGCTTACTGCCCCGCGCTGACAGAATGTTTACATCACCGCATTCCTTATCCTTTTCATCCGCTGCGGTCTTTCTTCTTTTTATACTGACCCTGCTGCTTGATCGCACGCTGCCGTCATTTACGCATCCCATTCCGTTGAAAGCGGTTTCGGTTATGCTGTCTCTTCTGACATTCTGTTTTCTGACCGCAGTGCTTTTACGGCTCTTTCAATTTTTCTATCGGATTTTTCTCTTTGTTTGAATTGTAACCTCCTGTAACAGAATTGTAGTTGACAAGCGCCCTTTTGCAGAATATCATATAGGTAAGCCAATTTCCGCCCGTTTGATTCACACGACTATCACAAGGAGATGATTATCCATGACAGAAACCCTCGACATAGTCTCCTTTATTCTAAGGATTCTGACGCCCATCATTGGCCTGATCATTGTAGTGCTGTGTTTTTCCTCCCTGCGATACGGCAGACGAGAGAAACGCGCCCTGATCGTCCTTGACGACAGCGCCACCAATATCCGATACCCGGTACTTTACTGGGAAAACGCCCTTGGCCGAAGCAAAAGTTCCGATATCCGGATCGCCGATCCCACCGTATCACGGGATCATGCGGTTCTGCTGCGGCGTGATGACGGCTGGTTCATCACCGATACCGGTTCCAAAGCCGGCGTATTCGTCAATGATGAACAAACCACCGGACGTCACCCGGTTTATGTAGGCGACCGCATTACCCTTGGCATGACTACCCTGACGCTTCACCGGGCAGACGACCCTACCGAAGCCAATAACCGTCAGCCTCTTATTTCACCCAAAGTACATAGTACCGTTCCGATCGGCGTCATTCTGACCGTAATCACCCTGTATTTCGGGATCCTCAGCGCCGAAGGCATGATCAATATGGGGAATATCGTCATTCTTCCCCATTCCGTCATTCTGATCTGTCTGTTATGGGCGCTTTATATGATTTCACGGCTGATCTTCAAACGGCCGAACTTTGAACTGGAATCACTGGCATTATTTTTATCCGGATCGGGGGTATTGCTGAATGCGGTACATGACCAGCGGCAGGCATACATTCAGTTGATCTCGATTGCGCTGGGTTATGCGTTGTTCTGCTTTATGCTGTGGTTTATCGAAATCCCCGACCGTATCATGAAGTGGCGCATCATCATCTATGTGTTAGCCTTAGGTATGTTAGCGTCTACTCTGATTATCGGCAGTTCCTTAAACGGCGCCAAAAACTGGATCGTCCTGGGACCGGTCATGGTACAGCCCTCTGAATTTGCCAAAATCGCCTATATTTTTGTCGGTGCCGCCACCCTTGACCAACTGCAGACCAAGAAAAACCTCTTTGGATTCATTATCGTTTCCGCGCTATGTGTCCTGCTGCTGTTTCTGATGAGTGATTTCGGTACGGCGCTGATCTTCTTTGTCACCTTCCTGATGATCGCCTTCATGCGTTCGGGAGACTTCAAGACCGTCATTTTTGCCGTTACCGCCGCCGTCTTAGGCGTCATGGTCATTCTGACGGTAAAGCCCTATATTGCCGATCGTTTCCAGGCATGGGGACATGTCTGGGAGTATGCGGATTCCGTAGGCTATCAGCAGGTCAATTCGTTTATTTACAGCGCCAGCGGCGGACTGTTCGGCGTAGGACTGTCGAAAGGATACCTGCAATATCTCTTTGCCTCCGAAAACGATCTGGTTTTCGGACTGGCCAGTGAAGAGATGGGACTTCTGATGCCGTTATTATTCTGCGCCGTCATCGGCGGATTCATGATTTATTCCCGCGCGGTTGCCACCCGCAGCCGATCCACTTTCTATTCCATTTCCGCCTGCACGGCAGGAGGATTATTCGTCTTTCAGGCAATGCTGAATGTTTTCGGTCTGACAGACATTCTTCCGTTAACAGGCGTAACGCTTCCTTTCCTGAGCTACGGCGGTTCCAGTATGATTGCCTGCTGGGGACTGCTTTCCTTCATCAAAGCGGCCGATGAACGTACCTACCGCCGCCCGCTGCCGACACCGCAACAGTAAGGAGGTAAGACGATGAGAAATACGAGTTCAAGATCCGCAATGGTATTGATATTGACGCTGGTGTTTTTTGCAGGACTGATATACCATACGGTCAATCTGGTCATGCACGCAGAAGAATGGGCTTCACAGCCCACCAATGCGCATCTTTCGGATCATAACGGACTGGCTTTTGCCGGAAAGATCCTGGATCGTAACGGCGTAGCGCTTGCCGAAACCGTCGATCAGAAACGTGTCTATCATACGGATGAAGAAATACGCCGTGCCTGTGTACATATCGTCGGCGATGATTCCACCAATATCTCAACCGCCGTTCAGACGGTATACCGCTCAGAACTGACAGACTATAGTTTTGTCTTCGGACTGGGAATGCCGGATTCCTTGAAAAAAGGAAAAGATATTACCCTTACCATCGACAGTGAACTCCAGAAGGCAGGTCTGGAAGCGCTTGGTTATGCAAAAGGCGCTATCCTGTTCTATAATTACAAAACCGGAGAAATTCTCTGCATGGTCAGTACCCCTGCCTATGACCCCATGAATGTCCCCGATGATATCGAAACCAATCCCTACTATGAAGGCGCCTATCTCAACCGTACCCTCTCAGCCGCTTATCCGCCGGGGTCTACTTTCAAACTGGTCACCTCTGCCGCCGCTATGAACGAAATACCGGATTTCAGGACCCGGACATTTGATTGTACCGGATCCGTTCATATCGGAGACGATGATATCACCTGTTTTGAAGTCAACGGAACGGTCAATTATCAGACCGCATTATGTGTTTCCTGTAACGCGTTTTTCGCACAGTTGGCAACGGAAGTCGGCGCTAAAAAAATGACTTCCTACGCCGAACGTATGGGATTCAATTCTTCTGTCACACTGGACGGTGTCACCACTGCCAAAAGCGTCTATGATATGTCAGACGCCAGCGTTTCCGAACTGGCATGGTCAGGAGTCGGTCAATCCACCGTTCTGGAAACCCCTATCAATATGGCAATGATCTCTGCCGCCATTGCGAACGGCGGGACACCTGTCAAGCCTTATTTCATCAAAAGCATCGGCGGCTCACAAAAAAATTCCGCCTCCCTGGGCAGGAAAATGATGTCCCGTGATACCGCCGATACCCTTCGTGATATGATGGACTATACCGTCAAAAACAATTATCGTCTTTACGGACGATTCCTCAACCATGATGTCTGTGCCAAAACCGGCACCGCCGAAATCGGTGACGGCAATGCCCATGCCTGGGTCACCGGTTTCTGTCAGAATGAAGATTATCCGTTGGCATTTGCGGTTGTCGTCGAAAACGGCAATTCCGGTATCAATGTCGCCATTCCTGCCGCCGAGTATGTACTGGACCGTGCCGCCGCACTGTATCATCAGCAATAAACCGTTCCTGTCCGGCATAGTCTGCCAAAAATTGTCGAAGACTGTCAGAATCCCTGCGATTTTCGTTGCGAAAACCGCAGGGATTTGTTATAATAAAAGCAATGATAAAAGACAGATTCCAAAGCAGAAAGGAGTTTTCTTATGACCAATACCATCGCCGCCAAACCGAAGCTCTCCTTCCGGCGACAAACCCTCTATGCACTCGGCGCACTGGTTGCCGCAGTCGCATTGCCGCAGCTTTTCCATGTACTGGGAGCCGTCTCCGGACTTGGCACCTCGCTGGGCGAAGTTTTTCTTCCGATGCATCTGCCGATTATTCTGGTCGGACTTCTGGCAGGTCCCTTTGCAGGAGCCGTTTCCGGATTTCTGGCGCCGCTGGTCAGCTTTGCCATCACCGGAATGCCGGACGCCGCGATGCTGCCGTTCATGATGGCAGAATTGTGCGTTTACGGTCTGACGGCGGGACTGCTGCGTCATGTCAGACTCCCCTCTCTTGTGAAGGTGCTGATCGCTCAGATCGCCGGACGTCTGGTCCGTGCCGCCGCTATCCTGATAGCGGTTTACGGTTTCGGCAGCACCATGAACGTTTCTACTATCTGGACAAGCCTGTCTGTCGGCTTATTCGGGCTGCTCTTACAGTGGGTTCTGATCCCTCTGATACTTTATCGACTGGAGGTTCCCAAACATGGAAAATAAGTTGGAAAACATTATTTCGCTTTATCACAGCGATGACTATACCCTTGTCATCGATACCGGCACCACTGTTTATTACAGCCGTGAACCCGGACTCTATCGTTTATTGAGCTTTGCCGAATCGAAAGCGTTTCTGGGGTCTTATGCCGCTGACCGTATCGTCGGAAAAGCCGCTGCCATGATCTATATTCTGTTAG
>CACYCN010000121.1 GCA_902772895.1 uncultured Ruminococcus sp. | reverse complement strand
TTTCCACATCTTCATCCAGATCGATATTCTTCTGAATATCAATGGCAAAGGAAGCCTCTTCGGATTCTGTATTCTTTGTCATATAATAGTTCTGAGGCTGACTTTTGATAATCAGATTACCGTTGGTATTACTTTCGATACTGGCGATAGCCGCCTTATCAGAGAGCGCACCCTCCATGATCTGTACCACAGTTCTGGAAGTATCTTTATAAGCCGGAGCAATATAGAAAGTGGTATTATCGTTATAATTGTTGGGAGCGAGATGTACCGTATACGTCTGATAACCGCCGTTTGCCGGAATCAGACCATTGGTATTCTGGAGATAAATATTGGAAGAATTCTTATTCAGGTCGGACATATAGATATTATAGCCGTCTGTAAAGCGTTTTTCATTACGGTTTTCACTGTTCCAGAGCAGGGTAACATCCACACTGCCGTCAGCATTTTTGACCAATGACTGAATAGTGAAATCCTCAGGCGGTTCAGGCGTCCGCTGATAGTCGATGGTATAGTAACCCAACGCAAAGACCTTATCGTCTGCATCGAGTTTGACATTACCGCCGACATCCTCAAGCATTTCCCTATTGACCTTATAACCGTCCATCCGATAGCAGACATTGCCTACCGTATAGTTATACATCGGGTTATATCCGTTATCTTTTCTGGATTTATCCCAAGGGATATAGTGGTTGATCTGGGTATTTTTATCATTCGTATAGTATTCGTTCTGACTCAGGAAAGAAGCGCCGTCTATCAATGATTTCTCAGGTGTTGTATAGCTCACCGAGAAGGTGATGCCGCTGGAATTGGTACGGCCGACGGAAGCGCCGACCTCACCTGAAAGAGTTCCGGTCATGGAACCTTTCACTTCCGCCAATCCCGGGCATTTTACCGTGAATCCTACTTTGACATAGGCGGAAGCCGTAAGCGAACCGGAAAGTGTGTTATCACTGGATGTACCGAATGAGAAAGAACTTGACTGTTTGTCATAATTGGCCTGATTTAAAATATTCAACTCATCCTTACCACATTCAGGATCGGTATCCTTGATCTGGCTCTTTCCACAGATTTCCTGCGAGCCGCTTGCATAGGCAACCGGATCACCGGAACAGGAAGGCGGCAGTTGATCGACATCAATCAGCGGAGTACCCTCATCCGGAGGCAGTTCATCCTCATCCCTTTCAGGATCATATCGGGAAGCGGCACTGCTGACGGCTTCATTATACTGATCGATGGTCAATGCGGTAAAGACAGGATTCTGGGGTTCACTGATCTGGAGATACTCTTTATCCGCCGAAGGCGATTTACTCTGCACGACTTCATAGACATTGATGATATAAGGCGTTGCATAGCAGACTGCATAGTCATTCATCGAAAGCAGAGAGATCGTTTTGCTGACATCTTTCGAGCGTGCCCAGGTATGGTTATAAGCAAAGTTCAGACCGACAGATACACCGCCGCCAAAATCCGCGCTTTGTCCGAAAAACTCAACGGACGCCTCTGTTTCCGTTGACAAACTGACACCTACGCCTAAACTCAGACCGGCGCTGTCGGAAACACCGGTGGAAATTTCATAATCCAGCGAATATACCTCATTGGCTTCTTTATAATACGGAGGAACCTGAATCACAGAATACAGAATCGGTTCAGAGAAGGAAGAATACGTACCCACATAACGATAATAATACGTATCTTCTTCGGCATTGAGGAAGCAAAGGAACATTGTCGTACCTTCGTCATCTTCATCACCATAGTCAATGTAATCGTTATACGTCTTGGTTGACCACGTGACATTGCCATTGCTGTCACATTCTGAGGTAACGATGGTAATGTCAAAATAGATCTGGTCATCGTCCCATGCCGGGTCGGAAGACAGAATCGCAATCTGTTCCACCGGGGCATTGGTGAAGAACTGACCCGAAACACACTGATCAATCCATAATTCATTGTCGGCAAATGCCGATGCGTCAAACCGGAATAACTTGCTGAAACCGGCATCCTTAAAGTTATCCTCATCACAGTACGGCTCGGTATCGGTAATGTAATAAAGCGTAGAATAACCGTTCTGCGAATTGTTGGGAGCGGAAGCGATCGGCGCACCGCTGATCTTTGTACCGGTACAGTCGATGACAACTCCCTGAACACAGATCTGATCTTTCAGAACCGGTGATCCTGCCAGAAAATGTCCGGCACATAATGCGGTCGGTTCAATCGCCGTATAGTGATCGATATCGAGATTTTCCGGCGAAGGGATCTCCTTGGGATCACTCCATATCATCTGGAAATGATTATCGCCGGTATAACTGATGATATTGAGATAGTTATGTTTGTAATCAAATTCACCGTAATTCCGGTTAACATCTCTGGCGTCCTTGGGCGTACTCATGTTCTGTTCCTTCAGACCGACTACCACGATTTCCTTGAAGCCGTCACCGTTCAGGTCAGCATCACAGGTATTCACATAGTCCATACGGTTTTTATTGCCGTTGAAGGGTTTATATTCATAACGGAACAATTCTTTGGCGTTACCGCCCTCAAAGGTGAAGATTTTGGTAATGGAGTTCATGTAAAGATTTTTATCCCGATACGCTTTCGGTACGGAAACCGTGATGACCAGATCGTCATAGGTTTCATACTGGGTAGCGCCGGAAGAAGTATTCTTGACACTGCCCAGACGGGTCTTGGTGGTTGAAAGCGCCACTTCCGGCAGGAACCAGTCAATCCCCATCTTTCCGTAATCAGCCGTAAAGTCCTGCAGTTTCAGCGTGGCAAGATCCTGATGGGAATACTGATTCGTATTCTTGTCTTTCTTGATCTTGACAACCTTGACACGGGCATCCTTGGATTCTGTATTGCTGCTCTTGTCAGCCATATAATATGCCAGTTCCTGGACACCGTCGTTATCATAGTCGCCGGCTGCCAGCGGCACATAGCCCTTACTCTCTGAGGCAATGATATCCAGAACATAATCATGCGAATCCATATACGTACTAAAACTATGAACCTTTTTCCAACTGTAGGAACCGTTATTTTCCTGCTGCCGTTCCAGAATATCGATCCAGCAGGTTGTTCCCTTATTGGGATCACTGCTCTTATAATACATACTGTAATATGCCAGTTCATCGATACCGTCGCCGTCAACATCAATGGGAATCCCGTTATGGGTCTGGTTATTTTTGTCCTCCGTCATCCGGAACGGGTTCACTTTTCTCTCCAGCTTATCCAGTGAAGCCATTTTTTCGGCATTCGTGATACTGATATCATTGAATGTCTCGAACAGAACCTTATGTTCTCCTTCATGATTCACTGAACCCATCAGCAGTTCATTCGGATCGATAAACGAATATCCCGCCATCGGATTCTGGTATTCCGGACTGGTTGCGTATGTCTGCGCCTTCTTCTTCAGATCAGACGTGACAAATCCCAGATTGGAATACAGTTCCTCATTACACGATAGGGTAATAAAGTTTTCATCGAAGCTTTCCAAATCGCTTTTCTGGAAATCCTGAAACAATTTCAGGGGTTCTCCCCCATCCAATTCGCTGGTTTTCCCCGTATGGGGAACAAGCAGTTCTTCGGCTACTTCCCCATAACTATAGTGACCTACCTTGGTGGAACCGGTATTGATAGGTTTTTCTTCAATGCGGACATCATCTGATGTGTCGCCTGAAACAGGTTGCTGTTCTGCAGACGCAGTCAGCGGCATCATTGTACCGAACGTTGATAGTATCAATGTTCCGCTCAAAATAGCTGCCAATGTTTTTTTGCTATTATGCAACATTAATATCCCTCCCGTAATAAATTTATAAGAATAATATACTATTTTTCCTCCATTTTGGCAACCTCTTAGGGATGAACGGTTAATTTTAGGGATGAACGGTTAATTTTAGGGATGAAAGGTTATGCGCTTGCGCTTCCTGACAGGGGTGATCCAATATCATTGCACAACTATTTTTGAAACTTCTGACGTTCGGGACGAACGGTTAATTATTGGGACGAATGGTTATTTCAAATCCGGCTGAGATAGTGTATAATAATATTTGGTTTACTTATATACAAAATTTCGCCGGCTAATCGTGGGAACAGGCTGTGCGCTCGGAAGAATGGACG
>CACYCN010000120.1 GCA_902772895.1 uncultured Ruminococcus sp. | reverse complement strand
CCGCCCCGGACGGCGACCCTATACATGAAACCGAAAAACAATTGCTCCGTCAGACCGTCAACCGCTTTATCCGCCGGCTGAATCCCACGGAACAGGGAATCTTTCTGCGCCGCTACTGGTATGCGGAACCGGTCAGACAGATTGCCGGACAATATGGCTTCTCCGAAAGCAAGGTCAAATCCATGCTGATGAGGACACGTAAAAAACTGCGTGAACAACTGGAATCGGAGGGATTGCTATGACGGTGTTTGATTTATTCGAAAGTATCGGCAATGTTGACGATGAACTGATGGAAAACATGGCGCAACCCCCTCAGCATCATAGAAAGAAATGGCTTATGATTCTCTCATTAGCCGCCTGCGCCGCTTTTGCCTGTACCGGCTTATTGATCTGGAATGCCGTCTCTCAACCGACGACATTCCGTCAGGAAGAATCTTCCCTGCATTCCGCTCTCCTCTCTTCAACGATCCGGGAGACTTCCGGAAACGCCTCTGCCGCAACGGAAGAGTTTCAGTCGGGTGAATCAAGTGAGACCGCAAAAGAAATGCTCCCCTTTGAACTGTATTATATCCGGGACGGCCAACTCCGACAAATGACGGTTTATGTGGAGGCGGATCCTCAGACACTGTTTGTAATCTGGAAGAGTGAAAACAATATCGGTTCTGAGGTTCAGCTGATCCATGTCAGTATCGAAGACAACGGCACAACGACCTACTCCGAATACAGCGGTGTCGCTACCGCTACACGTACAAAAGGTGACCATACCACTTATACCCTTACCGTGTCAAACAGTCTGGAACAATATCTCCATGAAGATAATCGGGAACTGTTACTGTCTTCACTGGAAAAAACCATGACGGGATTGTGTGATCCCAAACCGGATGAGTACCATCTGATTCTGGCAGATGATCCACTGCCGGATGAATCGGAAAGTAACCGCATCGATCCTTCGGAAATCCGATATAACGATCAGGGTGAAATACTGGAATAATAGCATTGTAACGATCAGGAAAAATCAGGAAGAATCAGGAGAAATAATGGAATGAAACTTTGGAATAATACCGCAGCGAAATCTTTGAGTAAACCGTCTCTGACACAAATCACATCTGCCTCCGGGAAAGTTCTGCCGCTGGTACTGCCGCCGATGCTGACCATGCTGGTATTCTGGTATCTGTTCGGAACCTGTCATATGTATCCGTTCGGATCGGGCAGTGTTGCCTGGTGTGATATGAACCGTCAGGTCGTCCCTCTGCTGATGGATTTTCAGGATATCCTTCACGGAAAAGACAGTCTCTGGCTGAATATGCAGAATGCCGGCGGCATGAATTTCTGGGGCGTCTTCTGCTTTTTTCTCACCAGTCCCTTTTCCCTGTTAGCCGCCTTTGTCCCTAAAGAGGATATGCTCTATTTTGCCAATATCCTGGTCATTCTGAAACTGACGCTCTGCTCTTTTACCGCAGCCGTCTATTTCCGTCGGCAAAAGAAAGCCATCGGCAGTTTTGTTACTGTTCCGCTGAGTCTGATGTATGCCTTCTGCGGCTACGGAATGCTCTTTTATCAGAATATCATGTGGCTGGATGTGATGGCGCTTTTCCCGATCCTCATGATCGGTCTCGAAAAACTCACCAAGGAACGGAAACCTCTGATCTATATCCTCTCCCTTTCCGCCATTACCGTTATGAATTTTTATCTCTGTTATATGGTGGCGGTCTTTATACTGCTCTATCTGGCGGTATTTTTCATTTCCGAACATCAGGTGAAACATCGGCGGGAAGTCTGTGTCAGATTTCTTTCCGGAACGCTGATCTCGATCCTGATCACCGCCGTATTCTGGCTGCCGAGTCTGATCCAGGTCATGTCTTCCGGAAGATTGGGGTCTGTCCTTGAAAATCTGCAGGAATCCAGTTTCCTGTCAAAATATGAAACCGTTCTTCCGCTGTTATTCTGTTCGGCTTTCCTGTTTGTTATCCTGATCTTCCGTCTGCTCAGCCGGGAAAAAAAGTCAAAACAACAACAAAAACATCTGATCTTATTCCTGCTGACACTCATCCCCTTTCTTATCGAACCCATCAATATCCTCTGGCATACCGGTAACTATATGTCTTTCCCTGCCCGTTTCGGATTTATCACCGTCTTCATGGGACTGATCTGCTGCGCCGATATGCTTGAAGATACCGCCGCATTCACCAAAACCGCTTTCTCCAAGATGCAGTTATTGCTGATTCCGGCGATCTTTGCCCTGATCTACGGTTATTATGAACTCTCTCTCCGGCTGATCGGTGAAAACTACGATACCCTCACAAAATATACCGCTACTCTCTGGGGGAAAAAAGAATCCCTTGACGGTCTGGCAAAACTGTTTGTCCTGTCCATGATCTGTTACGGTATTATCTGGCTGCTCTATCGGAAACGTCTCATTATGAAACAGATTTTTGCCATTATGCTGATTGCCGTCTGCTGTGTGGAAAGCATGAACAGTATCCGCATCTATATGATCAGTCCTGCCGTCAATAACCCTGTCCGTACCGAAGAATATGTCTCTCTGGCGGCCCTGCACGATAAAATCGCCGACAACTCTTTCTACCGGGTCAAAACCGATTTTAAAAATGCCGATTATAATATCACCGGTTCGCTGGGATATCCTTCTGTCAGTCATTATACTTCCCTCACAAACCGTGATTTTATGGAAATGCAGCGGCGTCTGGGTTACAGTACCGTCTGGATGAAATCCGGCAGTAACGGCGGTACCGAACTGACCGACGCTCTGTACAGTATCAGGTACATCCTTTCCAAGAATAAACGTTCCGATCAGACCGTTTATTTCAACCGGGATTATGCCATCCGGAAACTGCCACAGTCTCTGGATCTGGGAATCCTGTGCGATTCCGGTCTCACGGAATTTCCTGAGATTCCCGAAAACTTCACAAGGGCTCAGATTCAACAGTATCTCTTTGAAACCGTCTTCCATTCCGATCAGAAACTGATCCGGGAATATGATTACCAGATCAGACAAAGTGCCGGAATTACGAAAACGGATGAACAATATCATATCAGGAAAAATGCCAGAATCAGATATGTGATCTCCGTTTCCGGGAAACAAAGTCTTTATGCCGATTGTTTTAACGGCTTTTCCAATCAGTTATCGGAGGATTTCTTCAAAAGCCTGAACATTAAGATCAACGACCGCTATATCAACGAAGACTATCCCGGTGAGGACAGTAACGGTCTTCTGAAACTCGGCGAATTCGAAAATCAGACCGTCAGAATCGAAATGATCGCCAATCGGTCGATCGATTGCTATAGCTTCGGTGTCTTCGGTCTGAAACTGGATGTTCTTTCTGACGCCATCCAGCAGACGCAATGCGTCGGTCTGCAATATAACGGCCATGCTCTTACGGGTTCTTTCCATGCCGATCAATCCCGTACCTGTCTGCTCACTGTCCCATATCAGGACGGAATTGTCGTCAGGGTCAACGGTAATACCGTTCCGGTCCGGAAAGTCCTTTCTGACTGGACCGCTTTTGAACTGACGGAAGGAGATAATGATATCGAAATTTAT
>CACYCN010000119.1 GCA_902772895.1 uncultured Ruminococcus sp. | reverse complement strand
TTTCTTCCGTACCTGCGCCGTGAATTGCGGACATGAAAGTAGGGGTTCAGAAAGTCAGAGTGAGCGTATGCGAACGCCAGCGCGAATTGGGAGCGCAGGCTCTGCGCCGAATCGGGAGCGGCAGCTTGCCGCCAAGTGACCGTCGGAAATTTAAGAAGTTAAGATTCAATTTTACGGGCGCAGCGTCACGCTGCCTTGCGATAAAAACCATAGGAACATAAGAAAACCGCCCCCTAAGCGGCGTGTGAGCGCCGTGTGGGGCGGAGAATCGCGGACACGGAACTTGAAGTCCACAATGTCAGAGTGAGCGTATGCGAACGTTAGCGCGAATCGGGAGCGGCAGCTTGCCGCCGCAGGCTCTGCGCCTATTCTGTGCGAAGGGCGGCGACAGGATCCTTTTTAGCAGCCTTTTTAGAGGGAATAATACCGCCGATGAGCGTCAGAAGGACACTCAGGGCAATCAGAATCACCGCATTCTGGACAGGAAGAACCGCATTGATATTGTCCATACCGGAAAGCGCATGAATCACCGCATTGATGGGAAGCAAAAGGACCAGCGTGATACAGATTCCGATAAATCCGGAGAATAAACCGATAATAAAGGTTTCTGCATTAAAGACACGGGAAATGTTTCTCTTGGAAGCACCGATCGCACGCAGAATACCAATCTCCTTTGTTCTTTCCAGAACGGAAATATACGTTATGATACCGATCATAATCGAAGATACAATCAGCGATACCGCAACAAATGCCATCAGAATATACGAAATGACATTGATGATCGTTGTAACAGATGACATCAGTAACGCTACATAATCCGTATACGTAATCTTATCCTCTTCGTCAACCGTTTTGTTATAGTTTTCGATACAGGTTTCGATCTTCTCTTTATTTTCAAAGCTATCGGCATACAGCGCAATCGAGTTCGGCGCATCCACACTGACTACACCCATCTGTTTCAGATTTTCGTCATAGCTGCCGGTAGAGATATACTTATCATAAACGCCTGTCAGAATCTCCTGCAGAATCACAGGATCCATTTGTTCGATAAACTGATCCATCAGGGCAGAAATTTCTTCGTCCGTCATCGAAGCAATACTCGCAATCTGGGTAGTCGTTACACTGCCGGACGACTGACTACCGGAACTCTGGGAAGATGAACCGGTCTGTGGCTGCATCGCAGAAATAAATAATTGCTGGAAATCACTGGACATACTGGAGAAGGTCGTACTGAAAAGCGCCGCCTTTTCGTCTTTATTCAGCGAATAGATATACTTTTTGGCATCGGCCGCCTTTTCTTCGTCAGTCTTCGGCGTAAAGGCAAGACCTGTCACCACATTGAGATCAGGATGTTCTTTCTGATCCTTAACGACCTCGCTGTCATCGGCATATCTGATCAGGTAATCGGTCAAAGCCTTGGTATAGCCGATGGGGGCAAGAATCAGACGACTGTCATTTCCTTCCTTGGGTTTCATGACACCTGAAATTTTCAGTTTGGGACAGTGTTCAAACTGCTGTTCAATCTTGAGATTATTCTCCGAAATATTCTCATAGGTGCCGTCAGCGTTCTTGAGATAGAAGTCTGCCGCCGGCATTAAAAAGAACTCTTTATTACAGATAGCCTCATAATCCAGTTTTTTATCTTCGATCTCAAACTTTTTATTATTATAGATATTCTTACAGATTTCACGGTATTCGGCAGTCGGAAGAATACCCAGTTTATAAAGCATATGGATCTGAACTTCATTATTCTTATCCAGAACCAGAACCAATTCGTTATAATCCTTCGGCATATGACCATAGACGATATCATAATTATCAGTAATCGCCGGACTGATACCGGTTCCGTCGGCATCGGGAATCAATTGTTCATAGACAGAGATCAGATTGGTTCCCATCGTTCCGCCCCTGGTACTGGTAATATCATTGCCATAAGCCGTCATCATACCCAGCTGTGTCCGGCTGGTTTCTTCATCCAGCAATGTGGAACCGTCCGTATTGACAAGGAACTGATTATCATCATAGGTATAGACCTTGAAGTCGGTTTTATAGGAATACACAATTCCGTTGGAACCGATATACTGATGGATTTCACTGTCCTTATCATCCAGATATTTCTTGAAGGAAGTCAGATTATTTTCCGTAATGGAACTGGACATTTCCGCAATCGCCTGCAAGGTTTTCGAGGAAGAATACACACCGTCAAAGGGATGACTTGCTTCTTCATTGGCGTGACCGATACCGGTAATTTCCATCATACTGTTGAGATCAACCGTCTGGGCATCCACCGTCACCGGATAAGAGGACATGGTATCACGCTGTACATCGCTGATATAGATATTCACACCGGCTGACAGGGACTGGATCAGGGCAATTCCGATAATACCGATCGATCCGGCAAAAGATGTCAGAATTGTCCGTCCCTTTTTCGTCCGCAGATTATTGAAACTGAGCGACAGGGAGGTTGCCAGAGACATCGACGCCTTCCCCATATTTTTATGTTCGGGTTGTTTTTGGTCATCCTCTTTGACGACATAGGGATCGGAGTCGTCAATTATTTTACCGTCACTGAGTTTCACGATACGGGTCGCATATTTTTCCGCCAGTTCAGGGTTATGGGTTACCATGATGACCAGACGGTCATCCGCTACTTCATTCAGCAGTTCCATCACCTGAACACTGGTTTCACTGTCAAGCGCACCGGTCGGTTCGTCGGCAAGCAGGATATCAGGGTCATTGACCAGCGCACGGGCAATGGCAACACGCTGCATCTGACCGCCCGACATCTGATTGGGACGTTTATGCAGCTGATCCCCCAGACCGACTTTTTCAAGAGCTTCTTTGGCACGTTTCCTGCGTTCCGACTTGGAAACACCTGAAATCGTCAGCGCCAGCTCCACATTTGCCAGAACCGTCTGATGCGGAATCAGATTATAGCTCTGAAATACAAATCCGATCGTATGGTTCCGGTAAGAATCCCAGTCACGGTCTTTATACTTCTTTGTGGAGATTCCGTTGATGATCAGATCGCCGCTGTCATAGCGATCCAGACCGCCGACAACATTCAGCAGGGTCGTTTTTCCGGAACCGCTGGGTCCCAGTACCGCTACGAACTCGTTATCCCGGAAGTTCAGTGACACATCATCCAGAGCGGTCTGCGTCAGATCGCCGGTCACATACTGCTTCCTGATATTTTTTATCATCAGCATAGCGTTATCATGCTCCTTTCCTTTTCCCAACGGCGCCCTCGCCGTTATATGCAACATTATAGCATAGATTATCCGAAAGTCAAATATTTTTCCGATGAAAATCAGGGAATCATCCTTCTTTCCGTCACAGGACCGCTCCTGTCAGACGGCTGTTGAAAAACAAAAGACGCATCCCTTTGAGGGACACGTCCTGATTGTTATATTCCGCATCACATAACCGCATCCGCCGTCTGACGGAAACCGGAAGCGAACCGTTTCAGAGAAAGGATTCCCCGATCAATCGTCATCGGAAGTTCTGCCGCCAGCCTGAGATGCCGCTGCTTCTTCCGCTTCTTCCGCTTCTTCTGCGGGCTGTGTTGTTTCGGAAGTATCATTGGTCGTTGTCACTTCCACGGAGGGCTTTGTTCTTTCGGAACCGCTGGTAGTGGTGACAACGGCATTCGGCTTGGAAGACTCACCGGTTATTCCCTTTTCGGCATTATTCAGCACCTGTTCCGCAGTACCGTAAGCGATAGGCGCCGCACTGCCGCAGCCGTTGGGAGAATAGATCGTCGGAGCGGAACCTGTCGGTGAAACTGACGGACCATAGCCGACATCGCTGGGCATATAGTTGATAACGGTGTAATAGCCTTCAAAGTGATAGTCATAAGAACCGGCAGGAGTTGCCACTCTCTTGACTTCCTTACCGTTCTTGAAATAAACCTCTGCGCCCATGGCACTGAAGGAAGAATTGCCGGCATAGGTAACCCAACCTACCGGAACGATCTCGTCATATTCCTTGGAGATAGGTCCATACATTTCAACCATGATCTCTTCATTGCCGTCACCGGTATAGTCATAAACATAGGTCGCAATATAGATCGGATAATCATACGGATTCCTGAACTTCATGTCCAGATTGCCGTAGTCTACCGTTGCGTCCAGACCATAGCTGGCGTAAGAAGACGCATACATATGAGAGTATCTTTCCTTGATCTCCATGCCTGCTTTCAGTGCACAGTTATAGATCGTGGTCGATGCCTGACAGATACCGCCGCCGTAATCCTGAACGACCTGACCCTGTGAATAAGCGGTTGACGGAACATAGCTGCCTTCCGTACCGTTTTCATAGTAATGCATATTGCCGTTGGTGGTATCGCCTGTCATCTCATTGAAGGAGAAACATTCACCCGGCTGTACGACAGAACCGTTCGCCGCTCTGATGGCAAGCTTCATGTTCTGGTTAGAGTTATAGGAGTTGGCTGCGGTGGTTCTATGAGAGGCAATCAGCTTGGTATTGGCCTTGACCATTGCCAGCGTGATCTTATACGGTGTTTCAACGGTATTGATCGTAAAGCTGCCTGTCTTATTGCCCTGTGACAGGATCCCCTTGATCTGGGATTCCAGTTCTTCATGATCCAGCAGGAACCCGTTGGATCCGTCCGCATAGGTGAATTTTTCCTTTGCGGTGGGGTCAAACTTGGTAACCTTTGCATTGACCGGCTGAATATCGAAATTCTTGGCGGTCTTTTCAATGGCCTTATCGACAGAATCCGGATTGATTTCGGTCTGAACCTTAAAGTTCGTCACATTACCCTTTTTTTCCGTCTGCAGATCGGTACTGTCGAGTTCGCCCCGGCTGAGATGATAAGCCTGAACCAGTACGTTTGCCAGATTGGAATCAAAATTGAAATCCGCCTGAGTGAGCGTCATCGTTTTACCGTCACAGACAACGGTAATCGAAATATCCTCATACAGTTCCAGCATCTTATCCTGCATGGCGTCATATGCCTGTGTCAGGGTCAGACCTGCCATATCGATCCCTTCAACGGTAACGTTCTTGCCGAAAAAGATATTGCTGGTATCCACTCCGCTGACCTCTATGGGTTCTTCCGGCTCGGCGGAAACGCTTCCCTTGGAAGTCTGGGACGCTGTGGAAACCTTGGCAGAAGTATTATCCGTCGGAGTCTTGGTCGTATCGGAAGAAGTCTCCGCTACCACATCCGAACTGTTTCTGCCCGCATTCAGCGCAATTATGATACCTGCCGCTGCCACACAAACCGCCGCTGCGGCGGCAATGACCGGTACTACCGGGAATTTCTTCTGTTCCTTATGTACGGGAATTGCTTTCTTTTTCGCTTTCTTTTCAATCTCGGCAAATACGACTTCGGTTTCCCCTGCGTCGTCATCGTCATCTTCCGCTGCGGTTTCCGTTACCGGGAAATCCTTGGACGGTGACAGATCCACCGCATCCCCTCCGGCAAAGACGATATCTTCCTCGTCTTCTTCGGATTCCGCCGACGTCTGAACGGCATTTTCCGTTACCTTTTCCGGCGCATTCTGAACCGCGGAATTCATCTGCGGCGGCATTACCTGAGCGGCTTCTGCCGTTACCGGTAACGTTTCCGGCTTGGCAGCCATATTGATTTGTTCCTGAGGCTCTTTGACAGTTTCTGTCGGTTGATGATCCTTCGTCATCGTATCCGGCTCAGCCATATGAGCCGCTTTCTGAGCGCCCTGCTGTGCCGTCATCGGCTGATGAACCGGAACGACAGACGGCTGATCGGCTTTTTTAATGACCGGCTCATTGGTTTCTTCCGGGAGAACCACTTCTGTGGCTACCACGGACTTAAAATGAGCAGGCTGATTTTTTTCTTTCTCTTCCATTTGAAAGCCTCCATTTCATTCCCTTAAACAGGTCTCACGAAATAAATTCTTACTTACTTATCATACACCATCCGACCCCAAAATGTAAAGCATATTTGTCAGGAAAAATCAGCCAAAGATAAAACGCCCTTTTTTGATTAATTTGTCTCTATTGCTTTTTATGATGACACTTTTTTCCCGTTTCCCCCTGAAACTTCCTCTTTTCGCAAACCGGTTTCCCGGTATCACATGGCAGTAACCGTCAGATTCCGGCAGCTTTTGTTTTTCTGTCAGCGGTGATCCGGAGAAAGTGACCTACGGGTACTGATTTGTGTAAGAGACCGTAAATTTGTATTGAAATCAGACGTATAGTATTGTATAATGGAATCAAAGAAAATTGCTGTTGAAAAGAATCAGATCAGGATCAGAAATCTGTAAAGAAGATTGATTGTGAAAGAATAAAAAGAATATCCGACCTGTCCGAATCCTATAGAAAGTGAGGGATTACCCATGAAAGTACTCATCCTTTCCGCTACCACAGGCGGCGGTCATATGCGGGCCGCTCATGCGCTGAAAGAGTATATCCTCAGCAGAGATGAAGCTGCCGTTGTTAAAATTTATGACACCATCGAATATATCAGTCCCTTTATCAACAAGGCCGTTACCAACGGCTACGTCTATATCGCTACCAAAACACCCAAACTTTTCGGTTCCATGTATAAAAACACCGATAAGGATACCCCGTTCAATAAAACCGTCGGTAAAACCGTCACCGGTCTGCGGAACCGTCTGTTTCCGCTGATCAAAGACTTTGATCCCGATATCGTTATCACCACCCACTCCTTTGCTACCGAACTGATTTCCGCTCTGAAAATTCAGGAGGGCTTCCGCTTCCCTGTCATTTCTATCCTTACCGATTTTGCCGTCCATCAGACGTATCTCAATACCGGCGTGGACGCTTATATCCTGTCCAGTGAGGAAATGATCGGTCAGATGGTCCTCCGGGGTATCCCGGAAAGTATGGTCTATCCCTATGGGATTCCTATCAAAAAGGAGTTCCTCACAAAAATTGACCGACAACAGGCTTTTGAGGAGGAAGGTCTGAATCCCGATCTTCCTGTCATCCTGATTATGGCAGGCAGTTTCGGCGTTACCGATGTCCTCAAGGTCTATCATAAAATCGTCCGTTCCAAAGCCGAATTTCAGATTATCCTGATTACCGGTAAGAACGAAAAACTCTATGAAACTTTTGAAAAATATCTCAGCAAAATTGATATCAATAACGCTCTTTATGATATCCAGCGGGATTTTCCGGATCTGAATCACACCCATCACTCCCGCCATAAGAAACCTTCCAAACCTACCAAACTTCTGTTCTATACCGATCGCGTGGAAAAATATATGCAGATGTCTGATCTTATCGTTACCAAACCCGGCGGTCTGACCGTCACGGAATCCATTGCAACCGGGCTGCCGATGGGAATCTTTAAAGCAATCCCCGGTCAGGAAGAACAAAATGCCGATTATCTCGTCCGGAACGGAATGGCTATACGCCTTGCCAAAGATAAAACCTGTACCGCTACCATTACCAGACTGATTACCCATCCGGAATTACTCAAAGAAATGCGGCATTGTGTCCTCAAACATAATAAAGGAAATTCCTGTGAGAAAATTTATGAACTGATGCTTCGTCTGCGGCAGGATTATCAGCAGAATTCCTGATATCTTTTTACCGTCAGTAACGGGGACTTCCTGATCCCTGCCATACTATCCTAAAAAAACTCAATTCTGGAATGCGTTTTGTGGCAATAATAGAAACATTTTTATTTTCTTTTATGGAATTTTAGTTGCCGCCGGATGTACTATCATGAAACATAAGGATAATCGGAAAAAGCAGGATACTCCCCCCGAAAAGAGAAGAATAGAAAACTGTTTGGAGGACATTGTATGGACGAAAATACCGTCACACAAATCATAATGGCACTTGGCGGTCTGGGACTGTTTCTTTACGGTATGAAACTGCTCGGAAACGGTCTGGAATTAGCCGCCGGTTCCAAACTGCGGCAAATACTTGAAAAAATTACCTCAAACCGATGGCTGGGCGCCTTAGTCGGAATCGTTGTTACCGCTATTATTCAGAGTTCTACGGCGGTTTCCGTTATGGTAGTGGGTTTTGTCAATGCCAGTCTGATGACATTGTCTCAGGCAATGGGCGTATTGATGGGTGCTACCATCGGAACTACCGTTACCAGTCTGATCCTTTCTTTTAATATCTCTCAGTTTACTCCGCTATTTATTTGTATCGGAGCTTTCATGGTATCCCTGAGCAAGAAAAATAATACCAAATATGCCGGTCAGATCATTGCCGGTTTCGGTATCCTGTTTTTCGGTATGACTACCATGAGTTCCAACCTGAAACCTCTGGCTGAATCCGATATGTTCCGTGATATGATCACCTCCATCAGTAATCCTCTGCTCGGTATCCTGTTCGGTATCGTCTTTGCGGCATTGATTCAGAGCTCTTCGGCAGCTGTCGGTATTCTTCAGGCTCTCGGTACTGCCAGCGCACTGGCACTGCCCGATTCCGTATATATCATCTACGGTATTCATATCGGCGCCTGCTTCACAGCCATTATTTCTTCCATCGGCGCTACCAAGGACGCTAAACGTACCTCCCTCTCTTATGTCCTTTTTACAACGATCGGTACCGCTATCTTTACCGTTCTGACACTCTTTACTCCGTTTACTTCATTGATCGAAGGTCTGACGGATAATGTCGCACTACAGATTTCACTGGTTCATATTATTTCTACCATCGTGAAAACCCTGCTGCTGCTCCCCTGCGTCAATCTTATCACCAGACTCTCCTGTATCATCATTCCCGGTAAGGAAGAAGAAGAACATGAAGCCTGTCGTCTTAAATATGTGGATGAACGTATCCTTAAAACACCGCCTATTGCCGTTAAACAGATTTCCAAGGAAATTCGCCGCATGGGTAAACTGGCAAATAAAAATTATGCCCGCTCTATGGAATCCCTGCTTAATCGGGATACTAAAATCATTCCGGTTGTCGAAGAAAATGAAGAGGTTATCGATTTTCTCAATCACAGCATTACTTCCTATCTTGTCAAAATCAACGGCCTGGAATTAGAGGATCACGATCTCGAAAAAATCGGTTCCTTCTACCATGTGGTCAGCGATATGGAACGTATCGGCGATCATGCCGAGAATATCTGCGAAATCGCCTCACGGATTATCGATAATAATGAGGAGTTCAGTAAAAAGGCCATCGAAGAAATTACCGATCTTTCCGGATTGGTCGAAACCATGCTGCATGATTCCCTTGAAATTTTTACCTCTCAGTCTGATAATCCGGTTCTGTTAGAAGCTATCAGTAATACCGAACAGGAAATTGATGATAAAACAGAACTTTATAAGAATAATCATATCGAACGTCTCAGCAGAGGCGAATGTGACGCTACCATCGGTACCCTGTTTATGGAACTTCTGACAAATCTGGAACGTATCGCCGATCATAGTACCAATATCGCTTTCTCTCTCTATACCAATCAGGGTATCTATGCCGGGGAAGAAGTCGCCCGTTAATTTGTCGGTCAACACTGATCCTCGAAAACATAAATCACAAATACAGATATCACAAAAATCAGGCGCATGATCTACCGGATTCGTAGTCATGCGCCTGTTATTTTTTGTAGCCGGAAAGCAGCCCTTCCGGGCTGCGGCGGCGGATGGACAGATATTTCTACCCGATCTGCGCCGTGAATCGCGGAAACGAAAGTAGGGTTCAGAAAGTCAGAGTGAGCGTATGCGAACGTTAGCGCGAATTGTCCAGTGCGGTCACGCACCGAATTGGGTGCGCAGGCTCTGCGCCGCCGTTAGGAGTCGACGAAGAAAAGGAGTTGGATAGAGTGACCAAGATCAATGGTATCACCGGGACGGAGGGAATAGAGCTTGTCGGGTTTGAGCCTGACACCGTTGAGCCAGGAACCGTTTTTGGAATACTCATCACGCAGCATCCATTCATTGTTTTTCATGACAAAAGATACATGAATCCGTGAGATAAAGTTATTGTTGTTCAGAATGGGAAGTTCACATTCCTTGTCACGTCCTACCCGAATCAACATTCCACGGATAAAATGCTCTTCCTTGTTGACAGAATCATAAAGATGCAGTCTGTCTTTCTCCGCCGTCACTTCCGGCAGAGTCTCTTCTGCAATGCCGGTCGTCAGATGTTCAAAATCATCCCGGTGAGAACGCTTGACTAACTGGTACCGCTTGGCAATCGCCGTAATCAGCGCCTTGAATTCCTCCAGCCGATCGGCATCCTTACTGTCCGGATAGGACAGAAAACTCAGATAATCCGAAAAGGTACAGGTAAAAAATACATTCTGACGATAATTGGAATAACCTGTCTGATCAAAAACAACAGGATCCGTTCGCCAGGTACGAAAGTCAATGGCAGATAATATATCACATAGCGCTTTCCGGTTTTCCTCGTCAATCTGCCGTTCGTCCGAATCATACACAATGGAAATTTCTTTCTGATCCTCAGAAAAGGCAAATTCCATCAGCGGCTGTCCCGGAAACGAAATACTCATTCTCCTGATCTCCCGGGCAGACATAAACAGTTTCCATTGATAGGTGTTGCCGTTGATAATGCTGCCAAAATACTTTTTGTTAAAAGCAACGCCAAAAACGCCTCTCTTCACATCATGCTGTCCGCACCTGATACAAACATACTCCTGTACATTTCCGTGTTCTGCGGACAAACGGAAGTCATGCTCATGATTGCTGCATTTGATCTCCATACTCCCTGATCCCTTTCTGCCGTTCCACGCCTGTGTTCAACCTGTGACATATACCGTCACTCTTCACCACCGGATAATACCGGCAAACCATAATGCCAGTACAATCAGATCTTCTATGATAAAAATCACGGGGATTCCCACCATGAATTTGGTTTTTCTTGTTTTATGCCGGATCAGCAGCATTGTCACATACATTGCCACACAACCGCTGAGTGCCGCTGTCAGAAGCAATGTCCTTTCCCGGATCCTTCTGCGGTGATGGACCGCCGCCGATTTGTCATAAACCGTCAGTCCGATCGCCACCACACTCATCACCGCAAAATATATCAGAATCCATAAACCATATTCCCGAATCATCTTTTTCCCTCTCTTTGATCTTCCTGAAAGTAACCGATCCGTCTGTCAGCTTATTTTAACAGACAAATCTCACCGACCTGACATTGTCTGTCACTGTTATCACCGACAGCAAGAAGTGTCCCGTCACTGCGCAGTCCGACAGTATGCCGTTCACCCGCAGAAACCGCAATCACATCCGTCCAGTCTTCCACATTACATTGTCCGAACTGGTTACTGCCGGCAGCCACCACTCTTCCGTCATCTTTCAGACAGACTAAATGTTCCCCGCCTGCCGAAATATCCACAATATTCTGCCATTCCAGATAACGGCTGTCCGGTTCGGAATTGAATTTACTGCCGATACAGCCTGCCAGTGAAACGGTTCCGTCAGGATTCAGTCCGGCAGTACAGCGTCTGCCGGTAGTAATCATCTGGATATTCTGCCAGTCTCTGACTTCACACTGTCCGGAACGGTTATCACCGGTTGCCGTGACACTTCCGTCTTCCAGCAGACCCACAGCATGGGCATATTTTCCCGAAATGGCAACGATATTTCTCCAGTCTTCCACATTACACTGCCCGTCGGTATTTTTCCCGACCGCCAATACCTTTCCTCTGTCCGTCAGTCCCAATGAAAAGTCTTCTCCCGCCGAAACACAGATGATATGTTTCCAGTCCCCGACATCACATTCTTTTTTATTATTACGGCCGGCAGCAATTACCGTACCGTCTGACAGAACACCGAGTGTATGGGTAATTCCCGCAGAAATCTGAACGATATTATACCAGTCTCCCAGTTCTTCATACTGCTTCTGAAAATGGTTGCCCGTCCATTCCACATGACCGTAGCAATCCAAACCCACTGTGAGACTGCCGCCGGCAGAAACGGATATTTCATTCATGGCTACGATCATTTCACCGCTATGGGTCAGACCGATGGTACTGTTATCACCGGCGATGATATCCACAATATTCTCCCATCCGGCAATATTGCATTGACCGTAATTATTTTCACCGAAAGCCACTACCTTACCGTTGGTACGCAGTCCCACCATATGGTGCTTACCGGTGACGACTTTTTCAATATTGAACCATTTTTTGATATTCGGCTTAATCGCCAGCGTTTCCCTGACGCTGACCGCGCCGTTCTGATCCAGCACGACCACATCAACGGTTTTATCCGGCTTATGCATCACGATATAATTATCAAACCGCAGTAAGCGGCAATCGCCTGCCGTAATCTGATTGGTGGGATGTTCCAGATCCGTTTCATCCGGATTACTGCCGGAAAAACGGAACGCATCCGCCGGAAATGCCTTTCGGAAAATTTCCTCATATTTCCGGAGCATATCTTTTTCATCCGCTTTCGTCAGCGGAAAATAAGAGATAATTTTGATTTCATCCATTGTACGATCACCCGAGTTATATTTTGGTATCCGTCATTCATCAGTGATAAGGTCGTCATCATCCAGAAGGGTGGAATCAATTACCACCTTATCCGGATCGGAAGGATCCGAATGATTCCCGGAAACACTGACCTGCTGATTGGTATCGGAAACAATATCCTGTTCACCGGAAAGATAATATCTTCCTGCCGTTTCATAAAACCGCTCGGTAGGTACCAGAATTTTCGGTTTGACCGTTCCGGACCTGATACTGTCAATCAGCACCTTTACTTCCTCTCCCGATAAAACGACATCGGGATCCGGAATTCTGAGAACCGTTTCCTCTTCCGTACTCTGCTGATCCATACATTTCCCTTTATAGAGCAGGAGCATCATCCGCAAAAGATCGCTGAGCTGACCGAAGGACATTCCGTCTGTCAGATCACACAGATTCTTTGAATCCGCACCGCTGTCCGTATAAAGGAAGGGGTGCTTCTGAAAAAACGCCGAGAGCATATCCTGACGGTCAATTTTGGTCGGCAGAGAAACGGAAAGAACCGTTGCTTCCTTTTTCAGGGAAGGATGAATGTTATCGATATCGTCACAGCAAGCGGTCAGAATAAAGAAACCACGTCCCTTTTTTTGTTTCAGACGTTTCAGACAGTCCGCAAAACACAGAGCGGTTTTTTTCTTGCCAAAAATCGTATCCAGACTGCCGAATTTCACAAAACAAAAATACGCAGGACTCT
This sequence comes from uncultured Ruminococcus sp., assembly GCA_902772895.1. Lineage (GTDB taxonomy): Bacteria > Bacillota > Clostridia > Oscillospirales > Acutalibacteraceae > UBA1213. The sequence continues at coordinate 2,665 of CACYCN010000119.1, read as the reverse complement.
TATTCCCGTTTTCATCGGTAATCACCGCATCTTCCAGAACAAACAGATATCGTTCCAGTTCGTCAAAGAACGAACGCAGATTGTCACAGGTTTCCTTCGCATCCTCTCCGAGCAGATCGGTTTCCGGCACTTCAAACAGACGATATAGTTTTGACTCATCTTCCGAAGAACCACAGGCGGTTGAGGCAAAGGCGTCTTCGAGAGTATGTTTCCCATAACCGGACGGAGCGGCAAAAAGATAGGGATAGACTACCGGAGGAACCCCGAACCATTTCCATTCCTTTTTTTGCCGTTTACGATCCGTCAGTTCCTCCTTCCGAAGAATACTGCTCAGCAGAATATGTCTCCATTCCAGATTACCGAAAATCGTTTCACTCTCCAAGCCGGTTTTCGGAATCTTCTCAACCCGATGTCCCTGCAGCCATACCGATTCTTCCGTCATCATACCCCGACCCCTTTCCAAAAATCATTATCTTACCTTCATATCAGACTTCCGTTATCTCGAGAACTTCATTAGAAAGTTCCGAATCCTCCGATTTCTCCGATTCTTCGTCAGAAGACTGATCCGTCACGGATTCCGATTGCTCAACGGACTCCGACTGATCATCCACGGTAGGTTCATCCGGAACGACATCATCTCCGGCGGGATCGTCAGAATTTCCTGAGACAACTTCACTCATACCGCCTGTCGGGAAATCCGGACCGTCACTGTCCGGTACCGTGTCATCCTCCTCCGGCGCCGTCCGGAATTCCGGTTTAAGCCGGATATCCGGAATCGTAAGCTGTCCGAATTCACCGGGATCCAGAATTCCCAGCTGATGTTTGATAATCCCACGCATTTCCAAAGCCGGTTCCAGACAATACTGTCGGAATTCCTCAGCGTTCACCTTACTGACATCGGTAACATGGGGAAAAATCAGTTTGAGGAAGCCGGTACAGAGACGTTTGATCGCCTCCGTATCACGGGTCGAAGCATCCTTGGGCAGTTCCAGCAGACGATCCACAACCGCACGATAACAGGCTTCTGACCGCAGCAGATGCAGGATCTCGCCAAAATACTCGGTATTCAGCGCCCAGCCGTCCGCTTTCAGACTTTCCTTCATTTTGGGCAGTTCCCAGCCCTTGATAAAGCCATGGAACCGATCCAGCAGGGCGGACTCATGGAAAAACTTCGGCAATTCACCGAACATATTGCGCTCTACATCCATATATTCCGACTGGATATTTCCCAATAATACCAGACCGGCTTCACCGACACCCCGATGATCCCCCACACGATATTCACCGGTTTCAAGATAGCCTTTCAGGGCGCCCCGCATTTCCATTTCATCGGCAAACCGGATACTCTGAATCTCATCCAATGCCACATAGTCATAATGGGACACCAGACCATGGGTTCTTCTGGTAATATCATAGAACATCTTCGGACGGGAAATACTGCCGCCGCTGACCAGCCAGCCGTATTTACTGATCTGAGCAAAGACATAGGATTTTCCGGTTTCCTTCGGCGCCAGTTCAATCAGATTGATCCGTTTTTCGACAAAAGGCAGCAGACGTTTCAGCATTGCCATTTTCTGTCTGATATTGTCATAGCCACGGGGATGATAATCCACCGCTCCCAACAGGACATCGATCCATTCTTCCGTCGTAAAATGTTCTCTGCTCCGGACATAGTAAGACAGGTCGATGACATACGGACAAAACGGTGTAAAACCGGTCAGACAAAACTCACTTCCCTTACCGTCCTTTTTTTCCAAGCAGGCGATTTCGACAATTCCCCAGGTTTCATTCGGAGCCAGTAAGGTATCCCGGTTCTGATCGATCACCCGCCAGTCGGCAACGGCATCCCCTTTTTTGGTCGGGAAATCAAAATCGGGCAATGAAAACAGCGCCTTACGGGAACGGGTATCCAGGTCAATCCTGACCTTTGCCAGAAAACGCACGGTCTGATTGCCATACATCATATCCGCCAATAACAGATTCCATTGTTCCTTTTTGGGAAGGACCCGTGCCGTATATTCCGAAACCTTTCCCCGTTTCAGATGACCTTCTTCATCCGAGAACCGCATCACCAGCCAGTCTCTCATAAAGGAAGGAATGGTCAGCGCCGAAAAACATTTGGAATGCTCCGGCGACTTATACACCAGCATATCGCCAAAATAATATTTCAGCTTTTCTGTCAGCAAATCTCCATACATTGCTATTCTCTCCATTCGGGCAGAGCGCAGAGCCTGCACTCCCGATTTCATATCTTTACAAAAACGGTCACGGGTACGCAGGCTCTTCCTCAGATTTGAAATTCCTTGCTTACCGCAAGCGCACGTTTGAAATGAATAACAAAATCACCGACGATACCTTTTTCGGAAGTAATCGTAACCGTATCTTCTATGACATCTTCCCTGGGCTGATAGCGGAACAGGAAAGAGTCTCCCATGTCCTGGCAGATATAGGTATAACCGTCCACATTGGCGCAAATCTTCTGCAACGCTTTATCTTTCAGACGGAAGCAAACCTCCGCATAGTCCGTTTTCCGCTCAAGCGTGATGGTATCATTCACAGGCCAGCATTCTTTTGTCATCTCATCAGATTCATTACGACTAAACGAGTGGCTCATGATCTTCTTCAAAAAATCCTGCGAATCAGAGTCTTGACCTTCCTTGTCCGT
>CACYCN010000118.1 GCA_902772895.1 uncultured Ruminococcus sp. | reverse complement strand
TCAGTATAAGAATAAAGATAAGGCGATGAAGGTGCTGAGATCCCGGCTGCTGGATGCCCAGCGGACGCAGCAGCAGAATGAAGTGGCGCAGGAACGCCATCGTCAGGTGGGGACAGGTGACCGCAGCGAACGGATCAGAACGTATAATTATCCCCAGGGCAGAGTGACCGATCACCGGATCGGACTGACGCTGTATAAGATTGACGAGATCCTCAACGGCAATCTCGATGAGATCATTGATGCGCTGATCACGGCGGATCGTTCGGCGCAGCTGCAGGATCAGGAAGACTGAGCAAGGAATCGGAGGTCGGCAAATGAAAGAATATACCTACAAACGTGTAAGATTTGCGCAGGCAAAGCTGGTGATTTCGGCATTATGTCTGATCGCATTTGTAGTTCTGATGATTGAGGGAATCAATCTCATTACCATGGTCAACGAAAGAGGGAAGATCATAGAGAACGGCGAATTTGAAGAAGTGTTTCAGGGCAGTAACATCAGCGGCAGTCTGAATGAAATACTGGCAAGATATGATATGGGGGAAGATCTCTCCGGTGAAATGCGGATCAAAGGTTATGTGGTGAGAACCGGCAAGAATAATATGATTCTTTTTGAGGCGCTGGAAGACTCTCCCATCGATCAGGAACTGAAGGCGTTATATGAAGGCGATGCCACGATCGTACGGTATACCGGATATGTGGTAGCGCTGAAAGACGACGTCAGGAAACCGATTGTGGACAAGATCGAAGAGGGACAGATTAAACGTCAGGAGGTTGTGACAGGTGACCTGCTGTATGTGGCGGTACAGGCCAGTCAGTACGGAGTCAATATGAACGGCAAAGCCATTATGGGCGCATTTGTCGGAGCCGGTATCATGTTGCTGCTGTGTTATTTTATCGGACGGAAAGCCATGCGGAATGTGATATTCCAGCTCTCTCTGAAATTCAGGAAAGTGGCGCTCAAGCCGGAGGTCAGAAGGGAAGATCTGGCGCTGGATGATGTCTATGCGGATTTTACCGGTCATCAGGATCCGATGGTTCATCTGCCTGTTCCGGAGGAACCGGGGCAGGAGGATGGTCTGCCGCCGGTGGGAAAAATGCGTTATTCGGATGCGGAATACTATGAAAGCAATCTCAATAAGGACGGAAATTTCTATGTGGAAACGGATCCGGATAAAAAACCGGATGACCAGGATAAAATGGTTTATTGACTCCCAAAGGAAACCGGTATGGTATGCCATACCGTGAAAAAGGAATGGATGGAATGAATACAAGACTCTTACACGAACAGGATATCGCAGAAGCTGCCGATATTATTCTGAAAGGCGGACTGGTGGCGATGCCCACGGAAACGGTTTACGGATTGGCGGCGGATGCCCTGAACGGTCAGGCGGTTGCGAAAATCTTTGCCGCCAAGGGCAGACCGATGGATAATCCGCTGATCGTACATATTGCGGATCTGTCACAGGTTACGGAACTGGTCCGGGAGTTTCCGGAAAAAGCCGGAATTCTGGCGGAAAAATTCTGGCCGGGTCCCCTGACGATGATCCTGCCCAAATCACCGAGGATCCCGGATGAAGTGAGCGCCGGACTGGATACCGTTGCGGTACGGTTTCCCTCTCATCCGCTGGCGCGGAAATTGATTGCCCGATCGGTTCCGCTGGCGGCGCCGTCCGCCAATTTATCCGGAAGTCCCAGTCCCACAACGGCGCAGCATGTATTTCATGATATGAATGGCAGGATCGATGCCATTCTGGACGGCGGGGAATGTACGGTGGGATTGGAATCTACCGTGATTACATTGGCTACTCCTGTTCCTAAATTACTGCGGCCCGGCGGCGTGACACTGGAACAGCTGCGGGAGGCTATCGGAGAAGTGGAACTGGATCCGGCGGTACTTCATCCGTTGGAGGAGGGGCAGAAAGCCGCCAGTCCCGGAATGAAGTATAAACACTATGCCCCAAAGGCGGATGTCACACTCGTTAAGGGCAGTCGTGAAAGCTTTGCCGGTTTTGTCAATGAAAGAGCCGATGATCATGCGGCGGCATTGTGTTTTGAAGAAGATATTCCGCTGCTTCATATTCCGTATATCTCCATGGGGAGCAGTCAGGCGCAGGAGGAACAGGCTAATCGGTTATTTGCCCTGCTGCGTGAGGTGGACGAAAAAGGCTATCGGATCGTCTATGCCCATTGTCCGTCCCGGACGGGAATCGGACTGGCAGTTTATAACCGCATGATCCGTGCCGCAGGGTTTGAGGTGATCGAGCTTGCTTAGTATCATCGTAGGACTGACCGGACAGACCGGAGCCGGAAAAAGTACGGTCTCTCATATGGCGGAAGAATGGGGCTGCGCAGTCATTGAAGCGGATGCCGTTGCCCGGGAAGCATTGGCGCCCGGTTCACGGGTATTGCAGTCACTTGCCGATGCTTTCGGACAGGATATTATCCGTCAGGACGGAAGCTGTGACAGGAAACTGCTGGCAGCCAGGGCGTTCTCCGGAAAGGAAAATACGGCATTGCTGAATCGGATCACTCATCCGTGGATAATTCAGCGGATCCGGGAATATATTGATATATACCGCCGGAAGAATCAAAGACTGATCCTTCTGGATGCACCGCAGCTTTTTGAAAGCGGGGCGGATACCTTATGCCGGAAAATTATCGCCGTGACGGCGCCTGAGAATGTCAGAAAACAAAGAATTATGAGCCGGGATCATCTGTCGGAACAGGAAGCTGACCTGCGGATGCAGGCACAGTATCCGGAGAAATTTTTCCGCAGTCATGCCGATTTTCTGATTGACGGTTCGGATCGTCCGGAAAATGTCCGGAAAAGCCTTTATCATATCCTGGACGAATTATGCTGAAAGAGGTGTCAAATGAAAAAGAATTCATCTGTCAGACCCAAGCGGGCCGCTGTTGTGAAATTTATCGTGATACTTTTTCTGTCGCTTTCGGTAGTGGCAGGGGCGGCATTTTCACTGCGATGCGCCAATGACAGTATCACCAGGAATACCTATCCGCTGAAATATCAGACGGAAATTCAGACCGCCTGCGAAAAATACGGCGTGGATCAGACCCTGATCTATGGCGTTATCAAGACGGAAAGCGATTTTGATCCCAATGCGAAATCGGCTGCCGGCGCCATCGGTCTGATGCAGCTGATGCCGGAAACCTTTACCTGGATGCAGACGATGTATAAAGATGAAAATCAGTATTCCTTTGAGGATCTCTATGATCCGGCTTTGAATATTGATTACGGGGTAGAGACGCTGTCGGTATTGCTGAAAATGTACGGTGACGAGGAAACAGCTGTCTGCGCCTATAACGGCGGTCTGGGAAATGTCAATCAATGGCTGGAAAACAGCGAGTATTCCGATGACGGTAAGACACTTAAAAAAGTGCCCTTTGCCGAAACCGATAACTATCGCCGTACCGTTGAAAGAAATAAGAGTATCTATCAATATCTGTATTTCGATCATCAGCAGGATTCTCTGACTTCCTCTCAGTGATGTCGTTCAGGGAGTCGGTTCAGAAGTTTCCTGACTGTTAGGGTTACGTGAAATGAGATAATATAGAATATATCATATTCAATAAAACAGAAAGGACGATACAAAATGGAAAATGAAAAGAAAGAACAATCTGTGGCTGCTCAGCGCAAGGAACAACTGTTTCTGCAAAAGAAACATGGAATGATTACGATCGGCGCTGAAGAAACCATGAAGGCGGATGAGTTTTGTGAGGGGTATAAGAACTTCCTCGATCATGCCAAAACCGAACGTGAGGCGGTTGCCTTTACCATTGCAGCGGCTCAGCAGGCAGGCTTTACGGAATTTGACTGTACGAAAACCTACGCCCCCGGTGAAAAGGTCTATGTCAATAACCGTAATAAGGCTGTGATGTTTGCCGTCATCGGCAGGAACGGTACCAAAAACGGTGTGCGTCTCGGAATTGCTCATATCGATTCTCCCCGTCTTGATCTCAAACCCAATCCTCTGTATGAAAGCTCCGATCTGGCTCTCTTCAAGACGCATTATTACGGCGGTATCAAAAAATATCAGTGGCCTACTGTTCCGCTGGCATTGCATGGTGTTGTTGTCAAAAAGGACGGCACAACCGTGGATGTCTATTATGGCGATGAGGAAAGCGAACCCTGTTTCGTGGTGACGGATCTGCTGCCCCATCTGGCGAATGAGCAGATGTCAAAGGTCATGACAAAGGCTTTCACCGGTGAACAGCTGAATGTGCTGATCGGCAGCCGTCCCTTTAATGAGGATAAAGAAAGTGAAAGCGTCAAGCTGAATGTCATGAACTGTCTGTTTGAAAAGTACGGCATTACCGAAGCGGATTTTATGTCCGCTGATCTGACAATGGTGCCGGCGGATAAGGCAAGGGATATCGGTTTTGACAGAAGTATGATCGGCGGCTATGGTCATGATGATAAAGTGTGCGCTTATCCTGCGTTTATGGCTGCTCTCGATACTCAGATGCCTGACAGTACCGTCATTACCGTGCTGACGGACAGGGAAGAAATCGGCAGTGACGGCGCAACGGGTATGAAATCTACTTATATGGTGGATTTCATTGCGGATCTCGCTAAAGCTGACGGGATGGAACTGCGTCATGTAATGGCTCGTTCTACCTGTCTGTCGGCTGACGTGAATGCGGCGTTTGATCCTACCTATGCTTCGGCGTTTGAGACCAATAACTCCAGCTTTATCAATCAGGGCGCAGTGATTACCAAATATACCGGCAGCGGCGGTAAGTACAGTACTTCTGATGCTACCGCTGAATTTATGGCTCAGATCAGAAGAATTCTGGATGATGCCGGTGTTCTCTGGCAGACCGGAGAACTGGGTAAGGTTGACGGCGGCGGCGGCGGAACCATCGCAAAGTTTGTTGCTAACTGGAATGCCGATGTCGTGGATCTGGGGGTACCCGTGCTGAGTATGCACGCGCCTTTTGAAGTCGTTTCCAAGATCGATGTCTTTGAAACATACCGGGCTTTGTTTGAGTTCTATCGCGCCTGAGTTCGTCTCATATTCCGGACAGGAAAGGAGAATTGCTTGCCGTGGCAAGGAATTCTCCTTTACACTTATAACGCATCATGTCATAAATACCGCAAAAACGTCGTCCGGAGTGTTTGAAATATTAGTCAAAAAAGATATTTTCCGTTACAATCCTGTAAATTTGCGGATTTGGTTATTGACATTCCGGGCGCTTTGTATTATCATAACACAAGAATGTATTTATTTATTTTGACGGTGCAGAAACTGCATATTGGTATATTATATACAAAAATATGTTTGGCCGGTTCTGTCGAGGTTCCGACCGAAACTTGCATAGAACGAACGGTGATGAACCGATTATCAACTCATACTTAGTGACTATGAGGAGTGTTGTGCTTTGAAGAGGATTGTGATTAACGGCGGAAGACCCCTGCATGGAACTGTCAGGATCAGCGGCGCAAAAAATGCGGCGGTGGCCATTATTCCTGCCGTGATTCTTTCGGACGGCGTTTGTCGTATTGAAAATATCCCCAATATTATGGATGTTAACCTGATTGCCAATATCCTTCATGAGATGGGCGCCAGGATTAATCGTATTAATAAAACTACGCTCGAGATCGATCCTACTTATATCCGGAAACCGGTGGCGGATTATGATATCGTTCGCCGGATGCGCGCGTCAAGTTATCTGCTTGGCGCTTTGCTGGGTAAGTTCTCCCGTGCGGAAGTGGCACTGCCCGGCGGCTGTGATTTCGGCGTTCGTCCGATCGATCAGCACCTCAAGGGCTTTGCTGTACTCGGCGCAGAACACAGTGTTGTCAGTGGTATGATTCGTGTAAAGGCAGACCGCTTGACAGGTGGTCATGTTTACCTTGACGTGGTTTCCGTTGGCGCTACAGTGAATATTATGTTGGCCGCCGTGAGGGCCGAGGGCAGAACGATTATTGAGAATGCCGCCAAAGAACCTCATATCGTTGATCTGGCTAACTTCCTGAATTCGATGGGAGCGGATGTCAGAGGCGCCGGTACGGATGTTATTAAAATCAACGGTGTAAAGCACCTGAACGGTACAACTTACAGTATTATCCCCGATCAGATCGAAGCAGGTACTTATATGGCTGCTGCGGCTGCTACGGGCGGCGATGTCGTTCTGCAGAATGTCATTACCAAACATCTGGAGTCCATTACGGCGAAACTTCGTGAAATGGGCGTGAAGATTGAAGAATATGAAGATGCGGTTCGTGTTACCAGAACCGGCGATCTGAAGCGCTGTAATGTCAAGACCCAGCCTCATCCCGGTTTCCCGACGGATATGCAGCCTCAGATTGCGGCATTGCTGTCGATTGCCAAAGGTACCAGCATTGTCACAGAGGCGGTATGGGATAACCGGTTCCGTTATATCGAAGAACTGAAACGTATGGGAGCGGTTATTTCCGTTGACGGAAAGGTCGCCGTCATTGAAGGCGTGAAAGAACTGAACGGCGCTCCTGTAAAGGCAACTGACCTGAGAGCGGGTGCTGCTATGATCATTGCGGCTCTCTCTGCCAAAGGTACCAGTTATATTGAAGACATTGAACACATTGAGCGTGGCTATGAAGACGTTGTTGAAAAATTCTCTGCCCTTGGCGCTGATATCCGCATCGTCTATCACGATGATTCTATCGTTCAGACCGCTTGATCCGGAAACCGCTTCGGCGGTTTCTTTTTTTACCATGGCTCTGCCCTGGACCTGCCGGGCTCTGCCCTGGACCCGCCGGGCTCTGCCCTGGACCTGCCGGGCTCTGCCCTGGACCCACCGGGCTCTGCCCTGGACCCGCCGGGGCTCTGCCCCTGGACCCCGCTGGGGGCGTGAGCCCCCAGACCCGCGTGTTCGCGACCCGCTCGCTGCGCTTCGCTTACTTCTATGGTTATCTTCCGCTTCCGTGTCCGCGGTTCTAACAACATTGATCTGCTTGATTCTCGG
>CACYCN010000117.1 GCA_902772895.1 uncultured Ruminococcus sp. | reverse complement strand
CGGTTAAGATTGGTTTCCAATTCCTGAATCTGATTGCTGACAGCGGTATCAACATAGATATCGGCCCTGTTGGGAGCCTTACCCCAGGAATCTTCCGGAAAATCATAGGAACTGTCAGGTGCCGGAACGGTATCTACCAATTCTGTCCGGATGGTTCCGTCCTTTGAGAGCGTCAGCTTTCCGATATGACTCAGATATGAGCCCGTCTGACTGATGGGTACATTCTCACCGTTTTTGTTTTTGACAATATACTCCGGTGTTTCATCATGGGAATGTCCGCTCAGGATGGCATCGACTCCTGTAGTATTCGCCGCTACTGTCACGGAACTCCATTTTTCTGTCACATCCTTCTCGCCCAGATGAGCCAGCAGAATGACATAATCCGCTCCTTATTGTCTTGCCTGATCGACATTTTCCTGAACTATGTCATATAGCTCATTTTCATGTTCTCCGAATGTATAAATATATTCGCCGTTTTCATTCTGGAAAAATGACGGAGTGGAAGAATGAAAAGTCTCAGGGGTCGCTACCCCGACAAATGCGATCTTCTTATCACCGGCATCAATGATTTTATACGGATCAAAAATGGTTTCACCGGTAACCAGGCTTTTGAAGTTACAGCATATGTAACCGCAGTTCAGTTCTTCCGATCTTGTCATCAACGTGGGAATCGTATAGTCAAATTCATGATTTCCGACCGTTGCGGCATCGTACTCCAATACGTTCATTAACTCCGTTATGGCGGCACCGTCAGTCACCATTCCAATGGTACCGCCCTGGATAGCGTCACCGGCATCTACCAGCAGAACGTTCTCATGAGTGGCTTCCATTTCACGCTTATACAAGGCAAGTCCGTCATAGCCGATGGTCTTGTCAATACCGCAGTGGACATCGTTGGTATACAGAATAACGATATCATCCTCTTTTTTCGCTGCCGCTGAAACAGTCATGGGAAAGATACTGATAAGTAAGGCTGCCGCTGCCGTAAGCGAAAGTATTTTTTTCAATTCAATCACGTATAATAAAACCACCCCTTTCGGGATGGTTTTATTATACGTGAATTCTATGAAAAGAAAAGTTATGGTTCTTACTGCATTGATATTGTGTGTTTCACTATTACTGATACCGATGCAGGTAATGGCAGCGCCCAAGGAAAACGTGAACAAGCCCCTTTATATCAGCGAAGTAAAGGTGGGTATGGGCGAAACATCGGAAGAAGCCGCCAAAGAGCTTTTAGCCGAGGGTTTCACGATCATTAAGGGCGATGACGGTCAGTATGCCGACATGAACGAAAAAACCGGTACGAACAGCGGCATGAAGGAAGGCCCGACAGACAAGATCGTCTATATCGGCTATCAGACGACTGATGATCCGAGACTTGCGATCACCGACCTTGCCGTGATGAACATGAACGGCGGCTACAGCATTGAGGATTATGAGACGCTTATAGCAAACCATCTGGAAGGCGATATCAAGCCCTTTGTCGAGCGCTTTATTACCTCGCTGAACGAGTACAGGGAAAACTACAAAAAGCCGGAGAATACGCTGGGTCATATCAGAGCCGATTCTTACCGTCAGATGCTCAATAAGCTGACTGACGACGATACCGGCGATAAGCCTCTGGGCGATCTTCTTCTGAATGAAACAAAGTACGAAATAGGCGATGATAAATACGATGCGCTCTCTGACGAAGAAAAGAAAAACCATGCCGATATCCTCACCTTGCTCATGCAGGGCAACGGCAGAGCAATATTTCTGCTGGAAAGCCTGGTTACAAAGGCAACAGACAGTGCTGACGACACATGGCTTGACCGTTTTTTGAAAACAGAGTCGGAAGACCTCAAAAATCAGATAAAGAAAAACAATCCCTCTCTTACAACAGAAGCGGATATTGAGGCAGAGCTTGATAAGACTTATTATGATACCGCGCGGAAGATTCTGGAAAAGTGGGATGAATTCTCCGATATGATCGCTGAATATGACGATAACATAAACTATCTCATGAACCATACAGCGGTCAGTGACGATGGTCTGACAGAAAAGGTCAAAAAGGTAGACACGGAAACAATGACGGCAGAAGATTTACAGACGATGAGTGAAGTAATAAATGTAGAAGCCGATGCGGTTACGACCGTTGCAGTGGGCGAAGATATCGCTGTCGTAGACTATCTTTCTTCTACCGATTATG
>CACYCN010000116.1 GCA_902772895.1 uncultured Ruminococcus sp. | reverse complement strand
CCGGCGCAGAGCCTGCGCTCCCAATTTTTGCATTGCAGGCAGGATTATCATCATCCGTCCGCCTCATGCCGCTTATGCGGCGCTGCGGACGGCGCCCTGCGCGTCTGTTCTGACCGGTTTGTATCATCATACGAACGATGCTCCGTTATCACGGTTTCCTGATCATGCGTGACGCTGCAAGTCCGATCAGCGCTGACAGGAATGCCGCAAGTCCCAACGGGATTAACAACAGATGAATTTTTTCATTCGATGCAGGCGTTACCGGTACGGCAAATGAGGGGTCTTTTTCTTCCTCCGCATCCGTTTCGGGTACGGCTGACTCATCCGCTGTTTCACCGGAATGTCCGGAAGCATCCGCTCCTGCCGATGACGCTTTTCCGGACGGTTCCGACGATTCCTGTTTCTTTCCGTCATCGGAGGTATCTTTCCGGCTTTCCTGACGATTCTGACTGTTCTGACTGTTTTGACTGTTCTGACTTTGCTGATGGGTATCACTTTCCTGATCGACAGTTTTCCGATCAACCTGTGAGCTTTCCTGCGGCTGTCCGGACGGTTCCGTCCATTCGCCGTAGTAGCTGTTACACTCCTGACTTAACCGGGAAAGATCATAGAATGACGAATAATCCGGCTGACCGTCTGCCGCATAGGATAACAGATTCCGATGCGGTTTAATACCGGCATCGAGTGTATCACCGTCCTGACCGATCAGTTTCCAGTCAAGTGACATGATATATCCGAGTCCGTTTCCGAAGGTATTCCGCACAATGGCGCAGGAACCGCCGCCGCTTGTCTCTCCCAGGATCAGAATACCGTTTTCTTTTGCCTGTGACGGCAGCAGATTTCCACAGGAAAAAGAACGCCGGCTCTCTAAAATCGCAAACCGGAAATCATAATGTACCTGTTCATCCAGCCCGTCAAATACACCGTCCAGATTTTTATCGATCCAGAGCCGTGTCGTTACAACCTGATCGGTGGAACGGGTATAGATCGAATAATCATCCTGTCCCGTCAGCAATGACAGGATCGCTGTCGATACATCCGAACTGCCGCCGCCGTTACAGGTCAGGTCTATCACAAAATTATGAATGGCAGGATTCTGTTTTGCCAGTTCCAGACTCTTGATCAGTCCTCCGTAACAGTCATCCGGTATGCCTCCGCTGCCCTGATAGTACGCATGCCAGGCTTCGTTATCCGGCATGAAGTCATTCATGGAATAGACCGCCGTATCACCGGACTCATGATAAACCTCTGAATGAAAGAATTTCTCCCGCTGGACAGCGATATCCGGCCGTTCCTCTCCCTGGGGATAATAACCGCTTGTTTTCCGTAATTGCGCGATCCGCCGCTCTGTCAGTGTCTGATCCGGCTCTGCCGCTTTATCCAGATAATACAGGGAAAAACTCATATTCGTATGTCCGCCGTCGGCAAACATTTCATTGAATAAAACCAGTCCGGCATAATAGGTATAGGGATCCGTCGATAACAGCGCCTTTCTTACTTCACGGGTTGCCTGATCCGTTTCCTGCATGGCTCTGTCAAGACCCTTTGTCCTGACGGCTTCCGAAAAATAACACCGTCCCGGAAATCCGTAATAGTGATCCACCACATAACACATGGTCGCATAACTGAATTTTGCGACGTCTTCCGGTATCACACCGTTCTGAAAATAACTCTGATACGCATGGTAATAGCCGCTATTCAGAAGTACCCGATCGGCGCTTACATCATCCGTGAAACAAAACATCTGTCCGTTATAATTGCCGCTGCACAGCATGAAATTGGAAAACAGTTCCGATGCGATTTCAAACGGAATCCATACCGTACTCCCGTCATCATGCAGGTCGATCCCGTAATCTCCAAAAGAATAACTCACATATGACGGCGATTTGCTATAGGTGACGGAACGATATCGGGTAAACGGTGTAAAATCAAACATGACTGCCGGAATATCCTCTTTCCGGATATTCGGGTTGAGAAACGCCCATTGATCCGCACTGGAAAACGTCTCTGTTCTGGTATCGATCTCTGCGCTCGCTCCCTGTACCGTCGTAAAACGATACCGCTCTTCTCCGATCTTTTCCACTTTTAACTCCCGGTTATACAGCATGACATAGTAATCCTGTAACCTTACATATGGAATATCCGGCATATCTTCATAAAACCGACAGGCTACCGGAACCGTTCTTTCCTGAAATAAGTCGGCTGTAATAGTGCGTGTTTCAAAGCTCTTCCCGGATGTCATTGCCGATAAACCGTTCACTGCCGTTTCGTTCCGTGTTTCATTGCCCGGATACGCTTGGGAGTACAGACTCTGTGATGAAAACAGATAACCTGTAAGTACCCCTGCTATCGTCAATAATTGCCACACTTTGTTCATTTCTTTCCACCATCCTCCCACTTCCATTATATCACAACCTGACAGATACAACAACGATTCCTCCGGTTGGTTTTTTTCGAAAGGAGTTTTTCCTCCAAATGACTCTCAGGGAAATCAATTTTCAGAAAATAAGCCGCTGTTATAACGTATCTTCACAAACGGAATGACTAATTTGTGAAAAAATGCAAAGTCCGTTTTTTTAGGAAAGGGGTCTGGGGGAGAACCCTTTGTTTTCAAACAAAGGGTTTCCCCCTGAGGATCTCCCGGACAAGATCGATTTCCGTGAAATGGCTCTGTGCCGAACTTGACAAGTAAAAGACAGGGTGGTAAAATTGGAAGTGACTTTCAAATTGTTTTTTTACGGAAGATCATCAGGAATCAGGAACCCCGTCATGGCAAGGAGTGAGTACCTGTGACAGGAAAATCAAGATATAAAACAAAACATAGTGAAGATATCAAGGAATATCTCAAAACGGTTAAAGGAATCCATATCACTGTCAATGATGTCTGCGATTACTTCCGGAATGCCGGTACACCTATCGGTATGACGACCGTTTACCGACAGCTCGAACGAATGGTTGACGAAGGAATCGTTCAGAAATATATCATCGATACCAATACCCCTGCCTGCTTTGAATATATCGGGGAGGATGTCCACGAAGATAAAGAGTCAACCTGCTACCACTGTAAGTGTGAAAAATGCGGCAAACTCATTCACCTGCACTGTGAAGAACTGGAAGAAATCCAGAAGTATCTCAAAAACCGTCTGGGTTTTTCCGTAGACCCTATGCGTACCGTTTTCTACGGTCTCTGTAACGACTGTATCTGACCTCAGATCAGATGGCAGATCAGATGGCAGATCAGATAGCAGATCAGACCGCATGTTACCATTATTATGACAATACCTTGTGGGAGGTTACGCTATGTCATTACTCAGCGTTCAGAATCTTGTACTCGGCTATGATAACCATATCATCATTCAGGATCTGAATTTTACCGTCAATGCCGGGGATTATCTCTGTATTGTCGGCGAAAACGGTTCCGGTAAAAGTACCCTCGTCCGGACACTGTTACGTTTACATAAACCTATGGAAGGCAATATTTGCCTGGGAGACGATCTCAAACCTACCGAAATCGGCTATCTGCCTCAGCAGACCGTTGTTCAGAAGGATTTTCCGGCATCTGTCCGTGAAATCGTGCTGTCGGGCTGTCAGGCCCGCTGCGGCCGCCGTCCGTTCTATAACCGTCAGGAAAAACAACTCGCCCGTCAGAATATGGAACGAATGGATATCCTTGATCTGGCTCACCGCTGTTACCGTGAACTGTCAGGCGGTCAGCAGCAGCGTGTCCTTCTGGCAAGGGCTCTTTGCGCTACGCAGAAACTGCTGCTGCTGGATGAACCCGTTTCCGGACTGGACCCCAAAGTTACCGCCGAAATGTATGATCTTATCCGTGATCTGAACCGTGACGGGATTACGATTATCATGATCTCCCATGATATCTCCGCCGCTATCCAGTATGCCAGCCATATCCTTCATATCAGTAAAAAAATCTTCTTCGGTACCACGGAAGAATATCTGAAAAGTGACACCGGCAAACTCTTTGTTGCCATAGAAAGCGGTGATTCCATTGTTTGAAAAACTTATACAATATTTACAGTATCCTTCTGTACAGTATGCCCTGATCGTCGGTGTCCTGATCGCTCTCTGTTCTTCCCTGGTGGGCGTTACGCTCGTCCTTAAAAGATTCTCCTTTATCGGCGACGGATTATCCCATGTCGCTTTCGGCGCCATGTCGGTTGCCAGCGTTCTTCATCTCACCAATCAGATGATTTTAGTCTTGCCCCTGACGGTTCTCAGCGCGATCCTGCTGCTGCGGACAGGGCAGAATACCAAAATCAAGGGCGATGCCGCTATTGCCATGATTTCCGTCGGCGCTTTGGCTTTCGGTTATATGCTGATGAATATTTTCCCCGTTTCCTCCAATGTTTCGGGCGATGTCTGCAGTACCTTATTCGGTTCTACCTCGCTGCTGACCGTAACATTAGCCGATGTACTGGTCTGCGCCGTCATGTCCATTGTGGTACTGGCAGTATTCTTCCTGCTGTATAATAAGATTTTCGCCGTGACCTTTGACGAAAACTTCGCTACCGCTGTCGGTACAAAAGCCAAACGCTATAATCTTATCTTAGCTGTCATTATTGCCGTTATCATCGTACTGGCAATGGATCTGGTAGGTTCTCTGCTGATCTCCGCTCTGGTCATCTTCCCTGCACTGTCAGCAATGCGTATCTTCGGCAGCTTCAAACGTGTTACGATTTTTTCCGCGATCCTGTCCGTCACCTGCGCTTTCCTGGGAATCATCGCCTCGATTCTGCTGAGTACACCGGTCGGCGCTACGATCGTTGCCGCCGCTGTCTCTGCCTTTTTCGTTTGTCTGCTGATCGGCGCTCTTAAAAAGGAGAAACATACATGAAACAATGGCTTTCCGGCGGTATCGCTTTGATCCTTTCCCTTATTCTGCTGAGCGGCTGTTCTCAGAAATCCGCCGCTTCTTCACAGAGTGAACCCAAAATTTCTTATCATGAGAAGGTTCCCGCTGATTTTGTCGTTGATCCCGATGCCCCTGACATTGACCTGACCGCAGTGGACGCCGATCAGGCTTATCTTACCCTTTGCGAAATCATCAATGCCGCCGAAGATCATCTCGGTAAAACCGT
>CACYCN010000115.1 GCA_902772895.1 uncultured Ruminococcus sp. | reverse complement strand
TTTGTCAACCCTTTTTTTCAAAAAAATTCAAACTTTTCAAAAAAATATTTCAGGAGAAGCAAAGACCGTCGGGAACCGGTCAGATACCGGCTATCGGAAAGAAGAAGTCTATAAATTTCTGAATATTTGATTCTGTATCGGAATACTGTTAGATAGAAGTCCGACTCAGGAGGATGAAACGATTGACCTTAACCGGTGGGGAATGATCTGCTCCGGCGTATCTGTCACCGTAAAGGGTGACAGAATGCCGGCCGGAAAAGAATGAGCCTGTCAGATAAGATAACGGATTATTTACCAGTCCTGTTCTTCTTCTTCCATACCGAGATTGCGGATGAATGAGCAGGAAAGCGGCAGGGTCAGATAGGAAAAAGGGGAGGGAACTACACGGTTGCGGGAATGATGCTGTCCGGGAATCTTGTCATACAGATAATAGGGTGTGCCGATCTCATGCAGGGGAGTTCTTTTGATCATCTTTTTCTCACCTGTTCCTTATATTGTTGAACCGTCAGGGGATGGTGGCGGTTCACTCTGATAGTATATGTGAAAAAAGAGGTGGTGATTCCGGTTTTATCATGAATTGTAGGATGAGACAGAAAGGGATGAGAAGAGAGAAAGGTGTTTGTTTATTCTGTAAAGTTATCCCCGCTAAAGAAAAGACTCCTTCGTTGGATATTGGTGTTCTGTACAGTTTTCATAATTATTTTTATAACAATGCTCTGTCGGGGATGCGGAAATGACCGGTTAATCGTCGGTGAGAGGGAACTGGATCTCCGTATCCGGGAGGAAGAGGATCTCTATCGGACAGCGGCATTTTTTGGACTGGATGTGGAGAAAGCTTCTCTGTGTCGGGAAGAAATCAGGATTCCGATGACATTCCATCAAGAATATCAGAACTATAATGCTTTAATGAAGAAAATCGGACTAAATCTGGAACCGTATCAAGGAAAATACTGTGAACTTTATACATGGGAAATTAGTTCACCGTTTCCGGAAAAAGGTAAGCTGCTTCATTTATTGATGAACGATCAGCGTCTCATAGGCGGCGATATCAGCGGAAAAGAATTCGGCAGTGAACTGAAAAGTCTGCTGGATGTGAAACAGAATTGATGCTGTTTTGTTATTTTGCACAAAGATAGCACAATGATATTGTTAATGATATTATTGTATTCTTGACTTTAGGAATCGGACATGTTAGTATATGGTCTGTAAGGTCAGACTACTATATGACAAGATGATGTCATTATAGTACATTTTTGGTTAATGATGATACGATAATGACAAATAAAAAGGAGAAATAAAATGCTGCTGGATAGATTTTTACCCCGTATTGAGTTCGATTCCTATGAGGATTTCAAGAAAAACTATCGGGTCAATTTCCCTGAAAACTTCAATTTCGGTTTCGATATCGTGGACGAGTGGGCAAAACAGGACGAAACCAAAAAAGCATTGGTCTGGTGTGACGATCATGATGAGGAAAAAGTCTTTACTTTTAAAGATATCAGTCTTTTGTCAAACCGGGCTGCCAACTATTTCAAAAGTATCGGAATCCGTAAGGGTGACGCAGTAATGATGATCCTGCGCCGCCGGTGGGAATACTGGATCTGTGCGGTAGCACTTCATAAACTGGGCGCTACGATTATTCCGAGTACGCTGCAGCTGACAAAAAAGGACATTGTCTATCGCGGCAATGCGGCTCATGTCAAGTCGATCGTCTGTATTAATGATGCTTTCGTCATTGAGCAGGTCGAAAAGGCGATGCCTGAAATCGAAAGTCTTACTACCAGAACGATTGTCGGTCAACCCCATGAAGGCTGGCTGTTCTTTGAGGATGAAATTGAAAAACAATCCGATGTTTTTGAACGTCCTTCCGGTGAAGATGCCGTGATGTGGAATGATGTGATGCTTGTTTATTTCACTTCCGGTACGGAAGGATGGCCGAAAATGATCCAGCATAACTTTGTCTATCCGCTGGGTCATATCGTGACCGCTAAATACTGGCAGCAGGTGCAGGACGGTAAACTGCATATGAGCGTCAGTGATTCCGGCTGGGCCAAGTTTGGCTGGGGAAAAATCTATGGTCAGTGGATCAGCGGCGCTGTGATCTTTGCCTATGATATGGAAAAGTTCGTGCCGGCAAAACTGTTGGAAAAAATGGCGCATTATCGACTGACTACCTTCTGCGCACCCCCGACAATGTATCGTTTCATGCTGCTTGAGGATGTCGAAAAATATGACCTTTCTTCCATCCAGCATTATGCTACCGCAGGTGAACCCCTGAATCCGGAAGTTAATATGAAATGGTTCAGACTGACGGGTCATAATATCTATCAGGGATTTGGTCAGTCAGAAGGTTCCGTACTGTTGGCGGATTTCCAGTGGGATGATCTTAAAATCGGCGCCTCCGGAAAACCCTCACCGTTGTATGATATCAAATTGCTTGATGAGGACGGCGACGAGGTCGGTGTCGGAGAAGAAGGATCGATCTGCGTGATGGATGTAAAACATAATCCGCCTACCGGTCTGTTTACCGGCTATTACCTTGATCCTGCCATGACGGAGGAGAAACTGCTCGGCCGTTATTATAATACCAATGATATGGCATGGCGTGACTGTGACGGCTATTATTGGTTTGTCGGCAGAAATGATGACGTGATTAAATGTTCCGGTTATCGTATCGGTCCGTTTGAAGTAGAAAGCGCTTTGATTGAACATGACGCCGTTGTAGAATGTGCGATTACCGGTGCGCCTGATCCTGTCAGAGGTCAGGTCGTCAAGGCAACGGTTGTTCTGAAAAAAGGCTATGAGCCGAATGAGGCTATGGTGAAGGAACTGCAGAACCATGTCAAGAGAACGACCGCTCCTTATAAATATCCGAGAATTATTGAATTTGTCGATGAACTGCCCAAGACTTTCAGCGGAAAGATCAAGCGTGCCCAGATTCGTCACGAGGATGAAGACGCTGTCAGAGTCAGGGATACCAATCAGCCGAATACCAAAAACTGAGTTACGCTGAACTAACGGCGGTGACAGTTACACAAAAGGACTGCCGCGGCATATGACATCATTTTCTGAAAAGCGCTCCGTAAGGGGTGAATTTCCAGACAGTCCTGTGGATTGGTTGGGAAGAGGGGACACCCTGTCAATAAGGGCGTCCCCTTTGACGTTTCAGAAGTTATCTTCTGCTGACGGAATACAAAATGCAAGAGTATGAAAAGTGAGAAATACGACGATAGATAAGACGATAGATAAGACGATAGGTGGAAGGAGTTATCGCTATGAAAATACTCATCACAGGAGGAACCGTTTTTGTCAGCCGGTATTTAGCGGAATATTTCGTTGGAAAGGATCATGAAGTGACGGTCATGAACCGTGGAACTCATCCGCAGGTAAAGGGAGTGCGGCTGATCAGGGCTGATAAATCCGAACCTTGTTCTTCTTTCCGGAATATGACATTCGATCTGGTACTGGCGGTGAATATTTATACTTCCGGCGAGATGAATGCCCTGCTGGAGAGCCTTGGCGATTACGGTACGGTTATTTTTATCAGTTCGAGCGCAGTATATCCGGAAACCACCGCCTTACCCTTTCGTGAAACGGATCCTGTCGGCAGGAATGCTGTGTGGGGGGACTATGGGTGGAATAAGATCGGTGCGGAACAGACGCTTCTGCAGAGATGTCCGGATGCCTATGTGCTGCGTCCGCCGTATTTTTACGGGAAATATCAGAATATCTATCGGGAGGCATTTGTCTTTGACTGTGCCGAAAAGGGGATGCCGTTCTATCTGCCGAAGGACGGTACCATGCCGCTGCAGTTCTTTCATGTCGGCGATCTCTGCCGCCTGATCGAAGCCATTGAGGAGAAAAAGCCCGAAGATCATATTATCAATACCGGCAATCGACCGATTGATATCAATACCTATGTAGAATGGTGCTATGACGTTGTAGGCGCAGAGCTTGTGAAAGTTTTTGTGGATGCGGCTCATCCTCAGAGGGGATATTTTCCGTTTCATGATTATGCTTATGTGCTGGATACGCACAGACAGTCTCTTCTGCTGCCGGAAACATGGCCGGAGATCGTGGGTCTGGAAGAGGAATATGCGTGGTATCGGGAGCATCCGCAGGAAGTGATGAAGAAGACGGCTTATGAAACCTATATCCGTGAACATTTCTGAAAGGATGATTTGCAAGTTTGAAACGGTAAACTTGCAAATGTGCTGCTTTTCCGGTTGATATTTTGTCGGATTTTAATAAAATAATGCCATTGATGAAAGGTGACAAAAAAACAATTGAATTTTTTAACGATTTTTCGGGCAAAAATTGAAATATCCGATTGACTTATCAGGGGAATTGCTCTATAATGATAGGGTATTGTTAAATTCCCATCAATTCAATGGAGGTAATGAAAATGAAAAGAGTTTATAATTTTTCGGCAGGTCCTTCCGTTCTGCCTGAGGCAGTTCTGAAAAGAGCTGCTGAGGAAATGATGGATTATCAGGGCTGCGGCCAGTCCGTCATGGAGATGTCCCACCGTTCCAAGGTATTTGAGGGCATTATTACCAGTGCAGAATCCCTGCTCCGTGAGGTTATGAACATTCCGGATAACTACAAGGTACTGTTCCTGCAGGGCGGCGCTTCCACTCAGTTCACCGCTATCCCGATGAACCTCGGTAACAAGAACCGTAAGGCTGACTATATCCTGACCGGTCAGTGGGCTACCAAGGCTCAGAAGGAAGCTGCCAGATATATTGATGCCAAGGTGATCGCTTCTTCCAAGGATAAGACCTTCTCTTACATTCCGAAGCCCGATCCGGATACCTTTACCAAGGATGCTGACTATTTCTATATCTGCATGAACAACACCATCTATGGTACCGTTTATCATGAGCTGCCCCAGACCGGTGACGTGCCGCTGGTAGCCGATATTTCTTCCTGCATCCTGTCCGAGCCGATCGACGTTTCCAAGTTTGGTATGCTCTATGCCGGCGCCCAGAAGAACATGGCTCCTGCCGGACTGGTTATCGCGATCATCCGTGAGGATCTGATCGGCAATGCA
>CACYCN010000114.1 GCA_902772895.1 uncultured Ruminococcus sp. | reverse complement strand
AGAAGAGCGATTTTTATACTGTAAAAAACAACGAACAGCTCATAAAGGCTCTTTCTCCGCTGAACAGGCGTGACGGCGTAAAGTTCATCATGAACGACCCTGCTTTCAAGACAATAGCGGATAAGTCAGATGCGGAGGTGAAAGCAATGTGTGCCGAACCGGACAAGCTCTACCATGCTTTAATCCTCAGCAAGGCAAAAGACAAAGAATTCAAAAATAAGTTCAGAGAAAAACAAATCAAAGAGGATATCGCTGAAAAGCAGAAGGGAAATAATCCAAACCGGCAGAATGAAGGTCCGAAATTAAACCATAATTAAAATCACAAGCCGACCGGTCTCAGTGTTGATACATGGTGAACGGTCTCTATCATTTCTTCTGCAATCGATCCGAGATAATCGGGGAATGACAAGCTATCCGGTATGAATTTCAGTACCTTGTCCATAGAAAAAATCCTGTCGATGATGATTCGGCAGGATTTTTTTCTTATATCGTTTTCTGAGCTCTCTTCCCTATTATCTGAAACTTAACGCAAAGTTTAAAACGCACTCAGCTCCCAGATCGTATAATACCAGGCAGGTAATGCGGCAGCATATTGTCCGTTGACCGCCAGATAAAACAAATGATTACAAAGTTTCTGATTACAGAGTGCCGGTTTACTCAGGATCAAGGTTATCATTCATGGCAACATTCCCAGAACTACCAAACCTGACAAGGAACTTCACGGTTTCGGATGATATTCCCTGCAGGAAGTGATCCGGCATTATGACGGATCATTGCAGTGTCAATGTGACGATTCCCTGTTTCAGCTTACAATGGAATTCCTCCTTCCGGAAAACCCTGAAAATGTATCCGTAAACAAAACGCTCTCCTGAATGGGATATCGCTCCCGTCAGGAGAGCGTTTCTGTGATACTTCGTTTTTATCACACCATCCTGAAACGAACCAATGAATCCATAATCAGCCCTTTCTCAGACTCTCTTTCAGTCTCTTCCGCAACGAAATGAACAAATAATATAGACAAATCATTGTTTTTCTGCTATTATTGATAATGTAGATGACAAAATGTATATTATTGTGCAAAAGAATTATTTTGGACTATGATATACATATGAGAATCCGGATGTTCCGAAAAACAATAATTAAAGCAGGTGATGTATGTGACAAAACGAAAAGGAACCCTATTAAGAAAAAAGTATAATGAATACTTGATCTCTACCCTTGCCATGAGTGCGTCGCTGTATCTGGCGGCAATTGTCGATAACATTATGGTCGGCAATTTTCTCGGCGCAGACGCCTTGGCAGCGCTCAATCTGACATTTCCCATTGTATTTATCAAAAACATCGTTTTCTGTATTTTCATTTTCGGCGGTAATACACTCGCCGCTATCTTCAAGGGGAAACGTGATAATCTCAGCGCTGATAAGTCGTTTACCTTTTCGGTACTTTACGGAATGGCGGCGTCAACACTCCTGGTGATCGTAGGTATTCTCTTGACCCAACCGACCGCTATGCTGCTTTCTCAGGGCGGACAGCTTTATCAGCCTACCTATGATTATATCGTTCCGTTATGGGTGAGCGGTCCGTTTGTACTCCTGAACAGCGGTGTCGCTACCTATGTTCGCACGGACGGAATGAAAAAACTGGCAATCGCCCTTCCGATCGTTTCCAACGCTATCAATCTCGCATTGGATTATGTTTATATGCAGATCTTCGGCTGGGGTGTCGCCGGAGCCGGCTGGGCAACGGTAACAGGATATGCTGTCGGTTCGCTGCTGCTGATCTTCTATTTCACTTCCAAACAACGTTCGGTCAGATTTGTCAAAGTCGGCTTCAGGGATTTCAAAATACTTCTCAACGTATTGAAGACGGGGCTGCCGACGGCACTCACGCAGGCCTGTAACTTCGGCCGTACACTGTGTATCAATTTCATTATCCTTTCCACGGCAGGAACCGTCGGAATGCAGATCGTTTCCATCTGTCTTTCGGCACTGAATGTTGCGCTGATCTTCATCAACGGTTCTTCTACCACGCTGATGCCGATCTGCGGCGCTCTTTTCGGAGAACGTGATAATCATGGCGTAAGATATGTTCTGCGGTTCTCCCTGATCATCACGGAGATCATGGCATTCATCGTATTTGCGGCTTTTGAACTGTTCCCTGTCGAAGTGGGCAGACTGTTTGTAGCACTTCCGGACGATACCTCCGCACAACTGGCATATGCCCTTCGGATCTTCTCACTGTGTATCCCGATCTGCGGCATTTCCTATAATCTCTGCGCCTTCTATCAGTCCACCAAACAAAGCTTTGCCGCTTCACTGTTTACGATACTGGAAGGATTTGTCTTTATCGTACCGCTGATTTATCTCTTTGCCAAGACGAATCCCACTATGATGTGGCTGTCGTTTGCACTGGCAGAAATCGCTGCCGTTCTGGTTACCGTTATTGCCATGCAGATCATCGCCAAAAAGAAAAAACGCAGCAGTTTCTTAATGCTGGACAGCGCCGCTCAGAACGGCGTACTGGATATGACCATCGATAATCAGACGGAAACCGCCGTTGCCGCTGCCAAATCGGTTCGTCAGTTCTGTCTGGATAACGGGATCGACGAACAGACCGCCGGTATCCTTGCAGTCAGTACCGAAGAACTGGGCGTCAATGCCGCCAAATATGCCTATAAAGGGAAAAACGATATCGATATCTGTCTGAGAATTCTGGAAGACAGTATTGTCCTGCGTTTCCGGGATAACGGCGTCAACTTCAATCCTACCGAGTATATTGATGATTCCGGTAAGGAAATTACAGGTCTGAAGCTTGTCAGAACTCTGACGCCCGATATTTCTTATAGCCGTGTACTGGGATTTAACGTCACGGTGGTATCTATTGCGAAATCATGACATAAAAGATAAAAAATCAGAAGGAGGACTAACCAATGAGTCGATTGACCACACGTCTCGGTCAGGTATTTGAACAATACCGGAATAAGCCGTTGCTTACCGAGAACTTCTCCGGCCGTACCCTGACGGCGGGAGAACTACAAGTACTGAGCGGTAGAATTGCCGCTGCCCTGCAGGCAAAAGGCGCCGGTAAAGGTGCTATCGTTCCGATTATCCTGCCACGCTGTATTGATTATATAGCGGCGGAGATCGGCGCACTCAGAGCAGGCTGCGGTTATGCGCCGCTTCTGCCGGAGTATCCCCAGGAACGTGTTGATTACATTAAAAATGACTGTCAGGCGCCTGTCGTCATTGATGAGGGATTCATCCGTGAGGCGATGGAATTTGACCCGATCACGGAAGACGTTGAGACAACGGAAGATAATGTTTCCCTGCTCATCTACACTTCCGGTTCAACCGGCAATCCGAAAGGCGTTGTCCATACCCATCGCTCTTTCTATGACTCGCTGGAGAGAGACAAGCTGATCGGTACCATCAGAGAAGACGATAAAACACTGGGTCTTGTCAGCTTCAGTTTCGCATGGTCAGTGGCGGAAGTTTACGATACACTGACAGCCGGCGCTCAGCTCATTATCCTGAATACGGAAGAACGAAAAGACCTGAAATATGTCAGAAATGCTATCCGTGAAAACGGTATTACCGTTATGTATATCAACCCCAATATGCTCAAGCGTCTGGATATGCATGACTCCACTCTGAGAGTGGTTAAGACGGCCGGTGAAAGACTGGCTAATTTCTACACCGATGAATATCAGATCATCAATATCTTCGGTACCTCAGAAACACACTGTATCCTCTATTTCATTCTCGATAAAGCCTATGATAACACCCCTATCGGCAAAGCGTATCTGAACAGCCGTGTCGTTCTGCTGGACGAAAACGGTAAGGAAGTGCCTGCCGGTGAAGAAGGTGAAATCTGTATCTGCGGACACCTCGCCAACGGTTATCTGAATCTTCCGGAACAAACCGGCAAGGTGTTTGAAAAGGATCCTTTCTCGGATGACGAAAACAGTGTGCTCTATCATACCAGCGATATGGGAAAACTGCTTCCTGACGGCAGTGTCCTGTATGTGAACCGTAAGGACTGGATGGTCAAAATCAACGGTCAGCGTGTGGAAACCGGTGAAGTCGAAGTACGTATCGTGACCGATCATCCGGAAGTTGAAGCTGCCGTTTGTAAGGCATTTCAGAATGAATTCGGACTGACTTATCTGGCGGCATTCTATCAGGTGAAAAAAGGAATGTCGGTCAGGAAAGAGGAAATTGAAGCTACACTCCGGAAGAAACTGCCGGATTATATGATCCCCCGCTTCTTTGTCGAGGTCGAATCCTTCCCCCTGAACCCCAACGGAAAACTCGATCGGAAAGCCATTCAGCCTCCGATGGCTGCTTCCTTCAAGGAAGAATATGTCGCTCCTGAAACCGAAAATGAAAAGATTCTGTGCGCTGCCTTTGAAAAGCTCCTGAAATGCGGACAGGTGGGCGTCAATGATAACTTCTTCTCATTGGGCGGCGATTCCATGTTAGCCATGGGACTTCAGGCGGAATGCGGTATCGCAGCCCTTTCGTCAGAAATGATCTTCTCCGGGAAAACGCCTAAACAAATTGCCGCAAGACTTGATCTGGCGGAAACATCCGATGTTCCGGAAACATCAGATCTGACGGTTTATCCCCTCAATCCCTTTGAGACCGGTATGTATCTGGAATCGAAACTGAATCCGGAATCCAGAATGTATAATCTGATCGGCTTCTATGAAGTCGGCGGCGTTTCCGCTCAGCAGGTCCAGGAAGCCGTGACGGAAATCTTCCGCAGCCATGAAGCTTTCCATTCGGTCTATCGTGAAATCGACGGGAAACTGATGCGGGTTCTGGTAGATGAATTGCCGATGATCACCATTCAGCCGATCGACAATATCAAAGATGTTCGTGAAGCCGCTGCCGCACTGGATCACCCCTATGATCTGTCCGGCGGGATCCCTGTCAGTGCGGTAATCTATACTGACGGACAGGAATGTGTACTGGCACTGCTGTATCATCATATCATGTTTGACGGCGGCAGCGACGTACTGTTCGGCAGAGAACTTTTTGCACGTCTTACCGGTCATACGCCTGCTGTGGATTCCTATGATCTGAGCGGTGCTTCACAGGAAGATAAAGAGCCTGTCTATGAGAAAGGCTTCCGGAAATATCAGGAACTGTATGCTGACGGTGTTCCTGTGACGGAACTGCCGCTGAAAGCGGCACGTCCCAAAGTACATCCCGAATCCGATACGGATTCCTTCTTTGCCATTAACGGCGATCTTCTGCAAAGTCTGAAACAGGCCGCACGTCAGAGATCCGTGACCGTTTTTGATATGCTGTTATCCGCCTATTCCATGACGGCAGCTAAGTATACCGCCTCCGATGATATCGTGATCAGCGTACCCGTTAATACCAGAGACGGCAAAACCCATCAAACGATCGGTATGTTCGTCAATACGGCACTGCTGCGGCTGAAACCTGTCCGTACCAAAACGGCGGATGATTATATCCGTGAAGTCAACGCAGCCGTTGCGGAATATGTCAACGGCAATCCCTGTCCGTTTGACCGACTGGTTGCGGCATTTGCCAAAAACAGAGATACTTCCCGTAATCTTCTGTCCGATCTGGGCATTAACTATATTCCCCAGCAGACATCGTTTAGTGAAAACGGTATTACCCTCCATACTTCCTACCGCTTACAGACTTCCGGCAGAGATATCAATCTGGTCCTGCAGGCCAAGGAATCCGGTATCGACTGCTATCTGCAGTATTCCAGCGAATTGTTTGACGAAACCGTGATTGCCAACTTTATCGACCAGTTCCTCAGTACGGCGGAAAAACTCTGTGAAGACCGTTCCGGTACGGTCAGACAGGCATTGACACTGCCCGCTTTACAACAGAAAACACTCAAGGAATTCTCGGTTACCGCCAAAGCTCAGGTTCCGGCGGAACTATTGCATCGACTCTTTGAACAGAGCGTTTCGGAAAATCCGGACAAAACCGCTCTGATTGCCAAAGATCGCACCCTCACTTACCGTGAACTGAATGAAAGCGCCAATATCGTTGCCCATCATCTGATCGGCAAGGGAATCAAAACGGGTGACAGTATTGTGCTGCTTCTGCCCAGAGAAAGCTGTTTCTTCAGTTGTCTGTTCGGCGTGAATAAGGCGGGCGCAGCGTTTATTCCCTGCGATCCCCAGTATCCTGCCGACCGAATCCGTTCGATTATCGAAGACAGCGGCGCTTCCTGTATCATCACGACTTCTGATAAACTTCCGGAATATGCTTCCTTTGACGCAATAGATGTTGCCGGTCTCCTTTCAGGGGACGATGTCAATGATCCGGATGTCACGGTAAGCGGTGATGATCTTGCCTATATGATCTATACTTCCGGTTCGACCGGTAAACCAAAGGGCGTTATGCTCGCACATAAAGGTATCTGTAACTACCTTACCCCCCATCCGGCTAATTCCCATATCTATTATCTGAAAAATAATATCAGTACCTATCTGTCCGTCACGACCGTTTCCTTTGATATGTCCTTCAAGGAGCATACGGCAGCACTCTGTAACGGGAAAACCCTTGTTTTTGCTGCCGAAGACGAGATGAATGATCCGAGAGCACTCGCCGATCTGATGCAGAAATATGATGTTGACTGTATGAATGCGACCCCGTCCCGTTTACAGCAGTATCTGGAATATGAACCGTTCCGGAAGGAACTGGCTAAATGTAAGCTTGTTATGTCCGGCGGCGAGGGCTATCCGATGTCCCTCAGAGACGCTGTCAGAAGCTGCTCCGATCAGATCAGAATTGTCAATACCTACGGCCCCACAGAAATTACGGTTTCCTGTAACGCAGCCGATCTGACAAATGCCGACTATGTGACAATCGGCAGACCGCTCCTGAATTACAGTGAATATATTGTCGATCCATACGGCGATCTTGCTCCCTACGGCGTCACCGGAGAACTCTATGTAGGCGGTGTCGGTGTTGCCAAGGGCTACCGCAATCTTCCCGAAAAAACCAATGAGGCCTTTGTCAGTTACATGGGTCAGAGAATGTACCGTACCGGCGACTATGCCCGATTTGACAGAAACGGAAACGTCTTCATTTCAGGCAGACTTGACAGTCAGGTCAAACTCAGAGGTCTCCGTATCGAACTGTCGGAGATTGAGGAACTGATCGCTGTACAGCCCCATATCCGGAAAGCTGCCGTTGTGATCCGTAAACTCGGCGGACAGGATAATCTCTGCGCTTACTTTACCGCTGATACCACCATTGATATTAACGAATTGCGTGACGAACTGAAAAAGCACCTCACCCATTATATGGTGCCGACGGCTT
>CACYCN010000113.1 GCA_902772895.1 uncultured Ruminococcus sp. | reverse complement strand
TACTTAAATCATTAACCAATATTATGGATGATTGATTGCAAATTCTGTGATTCCGGTTACTACCGGCTGAAAATACGGGGGAAACAGCGGATCTTTTCTGCTGTGGGGCGAAACCGGCATGAATTCTGAAAACAGACGCATATCTGTTGAGGGGTGGCCGGATTCTGCCGCTCGTCGGGGGACGGTCGTATCAAACTGTCGGGGGGGTATTGACACATTACCAATTAGATGATATACTGCTTTTGCAGATTGTTTAAAAAACTGCACCATTACATAAGGAGGTTATTTCATGAAAGATTATGAAACAAACGGCATGCACGGTTCTGCCGGCTCTGCCACCGCAGAAAAAAAGAAATCTCCGATCAGAGCCAATCCTGTCATGAATAAAGTCATGAAAAAAGTGGAAGCCGCTACGGATGACAATTGCGCCACCTATGGCGGTATCATGGTCAAGACAGGCTATTTCCTGTTGATGACAGTGGTCGGAATCGTACTCTACCTGATGCTGAACGGATTCGGTATTTTCGGAACCGATTATATCGAGGGTCTGAAATATGAGGGGTTTGAATTCCGGATTACACTGATTCAGGTATTTTATCTGGTCGGCGTCTCTATCGTAACACTCATTACCCAGCTGATCGCAGCGTTCGTTCCCAGGACCATCCCCGTTACCGGTACATTGTATTCCGTCGGTCAGGGCTTTATCCTGTCCTGCCTGATCTTCACCATTCTCGGCTATTCCCATTCGGAATACCTCGGACTGCTGGCACTGGCGATTACCATTGTCGTTGTCCTCACAATGGCTATTCTTTATACTACCGGTATCATCCGTGTCACCAAGAAGTTCAAAATGGTGATGATGACGCTGGTTTTTGCCTCCATCGGCATCAGCCTGATCGTTCTCCTCTGTTCCTTTATCCCCTTTGTGAATATCTATGTTGCCAACATTCTCAACAATCCGGTGATCTCCATCGGTCTGACACTGCTTTCCATCATTCTGGCAACCCTGTTCCTGATTGCGGAATTTGCTCAGATTGACAGTTTCGTTCAGGGTCGTGCCGCTAAGAAATTCGAATGGTATGCCGCTTTCGGTCTGGCATTCACCATTCTCTGGATCTATGTCAAGATCCTTGATCTCGTGATCCAGATCGCAGGTAACGGCAGAAGATAATCGCTGACCTGTCGATTACAAAATCTATCCATTGAAAAAGCACTTGTCGAAAGACAAGTGCTTTTCTTTTCCCCTCTTATCCTGCCGGACTCTGAGAACGTGAACTCTGAGGTTTGGAAGTCTGTGACGGCTGAGAAGTCGTTGAACTCTGGGATTGGGAAGTCTGTTGAGCGGGATCGTTCAATAAGGTCAGCGGCTTGGAACGGTTATAAACGACCATTGAAAAGGAGCCGATTTCTTCATAGATTTCCGCAAACAGTTCCAGATCCCGATCCAGTTGACCATAGATAGAGTCATTGACGGTAACCGTTCCCTGTTTAAGGTCATAACCGATAATGAGCATACAGTGTTCATTTTCGTACCAGGGATAGCGGATCCCGTTATATTCTTCAAAGATTTCCTCATCGATTTTAGGATGTTCCATCCGCAGCGTTCCCCAGACAATGACCGGACAGCCACGTTCAATCAGTTTCAGCAGGTTATGGAAGGAAGTACCGGTAAGATCGACCGGTTCCAACTGAGCATGCTCCGGATTCTGTTCGGTATAATTCCGGGTAGTCAGGATCAGACCGGGGGGATAAGTTCCGGCGCCGTCCCATTCATGGGGATCCCCTGCAAAGGACGTGACAAAGCTGTTGCCGCAGATCAGATATTGATCCGCAATATCGGTCACACCGAGTTGACATCCCCAGTAATTGAGGGCGGACGTCAGAGCGATCGATTCACACCCCGTCGGCAGTTCGGGATATTGAGAGATCCAGTCAATAGGAAGGGTGGTGGAAGAATTGACAAGGGGCTGAGAGAAGATATACTTCACAGTCCGGGCGGCAAGTTCTTCTTCTGAGAGAGACACTTCCGGCGTCTTGGAAGACACGTCAGCCGGACTCTCGGACACTTCGTCATCGACGGATGTCCCCGTCATTTTTTCCGCATCAGCGGCGGTATCGGCGGAACTGACGCTGCCGGAATCTTCACGGAAAGTCTCCCGGTCAGCGGAACAGCCGGCGCACAACATACCAAGCACCCATACAGCCAAAAGGATCGATGCTAATTTTTTCATTATGTCAACTCCAATGTGAACAGAATACAAATTTGAATTCTTTCTGATTATAATCAAAAATCCCCCTCCTGTCAAGGGCGGCGGCAAGCTGCCGGCGCAGAGCCTGCGCTCCCGATTCGCGCTGGCGTTCGCATACGCTCACTCTGACTGTTTGGACTTCAGGTTCTATTTCCGCGGTTCTCCGCCCCACACGGCGCTCACACGCCGCTTAGGGGCGGTTTTCTTGTAAGCCTATGATTTTACGCAGAGCCTGCGG
>CACYCN010000112.1 GCA_902772895.1 uncultured Ruminococcus sp. | reverse complement strand
CCGATCTTGCCTGACAGCGTATTGATGATATCTGTCGGCGCATCAAGTGCTATACTGATGATATTGACGTTCTTCTTCGGATAGGGAATTCCCATTCTGCCGATGATGTAGCTGCCGTATTCATGCAGCAGATCATTCAGTTTGTCGGTTGAGTCCAGATTTTCTACGATGATTCCGATAATGGATACTTTCTCTTCCATTTTCTTCACTGCCTTTCTGTTTTGTAAAAATTAAGCGCACCTCACGAAAGGTGCGCTGTCGGATCAAGTCGGATTCCGCTTACGACCTTCCACGTCAGAGTCTCTTTCGTGTCAGATAAGCTTTTATCATTGATTTGTCTCTCGTACAGCACAAAGCTTTTACTCAAGACTCATATCTCGTCTATTATATCACGCCTGTCTCGTTTTTGCAAGAAAATCCTGCCGCATCTTCATAATCATTTTTGTCCGGGTGTTCTCTTGGAGGAAAACCTTTGTTTAGAAAAACAAAGGTTTTCCCCCAAACCCCCTTTCGAAAAAAACCGTGTTAAAATATACTGATAGGAATCTTCATAAAGCATAACCGTTATTGGAAAATTGATTTCTCTGTGTCGCTTTTTTCAAAAAACCTCCTTTCATAATAAACCGTGTTTTCTGTATATCAAATCTCTCTCTTGCTGTCAGTATCCTGTTTCCTGATCGGATGCTGAATAATGATTGCCGGAATTACAGAGAAAAATTTTTGGCTTGACAATGGACAGGCGCATGAACTTGCTATCAACAATTGTCTGTTGTACTGTTTTAAACAGCCGGAAAGCAGCCCTTCGGGCTGCGGCGGCGGATGGAAAGAAATGTCTGCCGGACCTGCGCCGTGAATCGCGGAAAATGAAGTGGGGTTTGGAAAGTCAGAGTGAGCGTATGCGAACGTCAACGTGAATCGGGAGCGGCAGCTTGCCGCCGCCGGTGAATCGCGGACATAGAAGTGGAAGTTCACACTGTCAGAGCGAACGTAGTGAGCGCCGCCGCGAATCGGGTGCGCAGGCTCTGCGCGGGGTTGATAATTGGGAGAGGGTGTGGTATAATGGAGACAATAAGCAGTGGGTAAAGGAGTTTGGCTATGAAAAAAGTAACTCAGATTTGGATGGCGGCGGTTCTGACCGTTTGCAGCGCGGCAGCCCTTACGGCTTGTGACGGTATTGCCGATCCGACAAGGGTCGTTACGCTGGCGGATACTTCGGCTGTCGAAAAATCCGGCTCTTTCGATCTTAACAGCCAGTCGGGGAATACTTCCGATGCCGGTCAGTCTCAGTCGGATGCCTCTCAGGTCTCCCGCTCTCAGTCCGGTGATCCGATTACCGTTAAGGAGTTTTTTAACGATTATAACGGAATGGACGTTATGAGCGAGTATGGCGAAAAACTTGCCGGCGATGAATATGATGTGGATGTCTATCTCGGAAAAGATGACCAGATTATCTATGAACTGAACCTTCGGACACAGTATGACAGCTCTAAACTCGAAGAAGCTAAAAATACACTGAAATCTACCGTGAAGGAAAAACGGAACGCTATCGCGAAGGATCTTTCTCAGTATTGTACCGATTATAATCTCAAACCGTTCTCCGTTGTGCTTCGCTTCCGTAATTCTGACGGTACTCAAATCTATGAATTTGAAATCAATTCCTCTGAGGCATGAGCTTCTGCTGACGGATGTACAGAACGTTCTGTGCATCTGTCTTTTTTTCGCCCTGTTGTATGAAAATATCCGGAAAACATTTCATAAAAATTCAAAATATCTATTGAATAATTTGGACATTTCGTTTATAATATAATCAGATTAGTGTAAGAATCTGCCTGTCATGTAAAAAGATGGCTGAAGCAGTGGCGGACGGCGTTTTTACATTTTGTCATGGTCCGAATAGCAGAAAATTTACAAGAACGGAGAAATGATTATGAGAAACATTTTGTTTGTGGCTTCCGAATGCTATCCGTTTATTAAAACAGGCGGATTGGCTGATGTTGTGGGTGCACTTCCGAAAATGCTGAACAAGGACGAATTTGATGTCAGAGTCGTGGTTCCGAAGTATATGTGTATTCCGTGGGAGTACCGTCAGCATTTTAACTATGTAACCAGCTTCTATATGGAAATGGGCTGTATGCCCGAACATAAGTATGTGGGTATTATGGAGTATATCCATGAGGGAATCCACTATTACTTTATCGATAATGAGGGCTATTTCGGCGGAGATTCCCCTTATACCACTGATCTGAAATGGGATATCGAACGCTTTACCTTCTTCAGTAAGGCGGCTCTGGCAATTCTGCCTTCTGTCGGTTTCCGTCCTGATCTCATTCACTGTCATGACTGGCAGGCTGCGCTGACACCGGTGTTCCTTCGTACCATCTTCCGTGATAATAGCTTCTATTGGGGTATTAAAACGGTTATGACTATCCATAACCTG
>CACYCN010000111.1 GCA_902772895.1 uncultured Ruminococcus sp. | reverse complement strand
CGCTGACCCGTCAGTTGATTCGACAGCTGATTTGCCCGGTGACGGTATCTGCCGCTTTACACCGGTTTTGCTTTGAGGGACCTTTGAAGCGTATCTTTCTCTCTTGATTGACGATAACGGAACCGGTTCCTGTTTTCCCGGCAGGGCGTGGCCGGCTTTGATGTCACAACACAAGTATTGTGGTATCTGATGCGCTTACACTTGATAGGGTATCTTTGACGACAGAGTATCATATGGCTTGTCCGTTGAACGGATGGGCAGGCGGTATGTGATTTCTGCGTTTTGATAAATTAAACCAATGAAAGGATAATTGAAAATAAAGAAAAGTACAAAAAGTCTGATCGCCGTTTTGCTTGCGTCTATGCTGATCTCTCTGACAGCCTGCAGCAGTCAGGGATCACAAAACTCTCAGAGTTCCGATAGCTCCAAGAGTTCCGCCGCTTCTTCTGCCTCACAGGATTCGGGAACCGCTTCTTCTGCCCAGGAATCCGGTACCGCTTCCGAAGCGCAGGTGTCAGACACGCCTCAGGCGACTCAGGACAGAGAAACAATCTATCAGGTGGCTCTTTTACAGTCTCTTACTCAGGGGTACTATGACGGTATTATCAAGGTCAGTGAACTGAAAGAACACGGTGATATCGGTATCGGTACCTTCGAGGGCGTTAACGGTGAAATGATCGTCATTGACGGTAAAGTCTATCAGGCGTTGGGCGACGGTACGGTTCAGGAAGCCGCTGATGATGAAACCGTTCCCTTCTCCAATGTCTCCTTCTTCGACAGTGATACTACCCTTGATATGAAGGATATCGCTGATATGGCTTCCTTTAAGGCCGAACTTGATAAAACAGTCGCCGAAAAGGGTAAAAATATGTTCTATATGGTTAAGGTCAGCGGTACCTTTGAAAAAATGTATGTCCGCAGTGAACTGAAACAGGAAAAACCTTATCAATCGCTTGATAAGGCTCTCGAAACCGATCAGCGTGAATTTAATTATGAAAATGTTACCGGTACTGTCGTAGGTC
The DNA here is from genome assembly GCA_902772895.1 of uncultured Ruminococcus sp. Classification (GTDB taxonomy): domain Bacteria; phylum Bacillota; class Clostridia; order Oscillospirales; family Acutalibacteraceae; genus UBA1213. Next base: position 2,458 of record CACYCN010000111.1, on the reverse strand, counting down.
TTTACTGCCCCGATTATATGAGCGGTCTGAATGCAGCCGGCTGGCACTTCCATTTCATTTCCGATGACAGATCGAAGGGTGGTCATATGCTGGAACTTTCCTTCAAAGAGGCCAAGGCGGAACTGGATATTACCCCTGAATTCAGTCTGGAATTGTCCGATAATGCTGACTTCCAGAGCATGGAACTTGCCAAGGATGTCGATGACGCTATCAAAAAGGTTGAAACGGATGTCCAGACCAATGAAAACAGCGAAGATAACGGAGAAGATAACGGCGAAGAAAATCCCCGAGACGATACTTGACTTAAAAACAATGCGATCCGGTCGGAACACGGCGCCTTGTCAGTTCAGGAAACCCGGAAATATCTCCGACAGTACTATTGATGACGGCGTGTCTTATATTCGACCAATGGCCTATAAAAAAGGAGAATTATGATGTCAGAAAAACAAAATGTGCAGCAACTCAGAGAAGAAGTGAATCCTGTATTCAGCACCGCCCAGTCCTGCTTACAGATCACGGCGGCAATGGGGGACGAAGAATCCGAAAAACTCCGTAAAATCCTCGGATTTACCCGCTTCGGGGAGGATTCCAAGGAACGTGCTGCCGATGTTCCTCCTCAGGTATTGGAAGCCCTTATTCGGGTGATGCTTGTCTTTAATTCCCATGTGGAAGGCCGTTTTTTCGGAATTAACAATTATCTCAAAGAAACGGGCGCCAGACAGGTGCTTGATCTGCCCTGCGGTTATACCGCAAGAGGGATTAAACTGGCAGAAAGCCATGTGAAATATTTCGGGGCTGACCTTCCCGCAGTCATTGACGCTTTTCAGCCTGCCGTAAAACAGGTGATCGGCGATAACCCTGATATTCTCTATCAGGCGGTGGACGCTACCAACTATGACTCTCTGAGACAGGCCCTCGGAAACGCTCAGGGAGAACTGACCATTACTACGGAAGGACTGCTTATCTATTTTACCCAGCCTGAACTGGAAACCGTATTCGGTAATATCAGAAGACTTTTGCTGGAATTCGGGGGTAGGTGGATCACACCGGATAATGAACTTCATTTCGCTACCGAACCGCTCCTTTCCGCTATCCTGGGGGATATGCCCGCAGATGGCGCCGCTAAAGTGGCAGAAATTACGGCGGGTATCGTTGCCAAAACAACCCTTAGTAATAATGTTTTCTTTGATAAGAATCTCGAAAATGCCAAGAAATTCGTTTCCGATATGGGATTTGATCTGGAACTTGTGCCGATGGGCAGGTATCTCCCCGAAAAGCTTGCCGCACTCAGCGGCCTCTCTGAGGAAGTCCGCAGGAATGCCATGAAAGTCCTTGGCGCTGTTAATTTCTGGGTAATGACTCCGAAAGCCGGTATCTCCGAGAACTATTCCTGCAATAGCCAGAGCTTTCAATCAGAAGTTAATCTGAACGGGGATTTGCTTCATGTCAGGCTCGCCGGCAGACTCGATACCATTACTTCTCCCGATCTTCTGGCGCTGTTCAAGCAGGCTCAGGAAAAGGGAACAATCTCCCATATCTCTGTGGATATGAAGGAACTGGAATATGTCTCATCCGCCGGACTTCGGGTATTGATGATTATGCGTAAGGCTGTTACGGAAAATAAGGATTTCAGTCTTATCAATATGAATCAGACTGTCAGGGATATTATTGAAACTACCGGATTTGATACGATATTCTGCTGATGATTTCATAACCGTTCCAATTGGCAGCGTTTTTTCAATAAGCTGACCATCTTTGCTATCTGACCCTCCGTCGGTAACCGATGATATTCGTGTGACGTTTTTTCCTGACGGATCAGCGGCTTTGTTAAACCTTACCTTCTATAGCGATCCAACTGAATCAACGCAAAAATATTGGGACGCCGGTCTCGTCTGTGGCTCAATCGTTGCATCTGCTCCGTACAGGTAAATCCGGACAACTCCACACTCCACACTCTTAAATATTGCTATTATTATTCTGGATTGCAATAATCAGTATCCTGATGATCTGAAACTCCTGAAGGAATCTGTCCTTCGGGAGTTTTTTTGCGCCAGATATTACAATATTATCATTATCATAGAAAAATCATACTATCCTGTATGAAAACAACGTTTTTTCGTTACGAAACTGATAAAAAGGTATGATCTTTTATTCTTGACAAGAAAATATGATTGTGATATAAATGGTTGTGATAGAAATTTTGGTATGTGAAAACAGGTGGTGTTTCGTCATGAATCATAAGTATGATGATAAAGATAATAATGGGGTTTACCCGTACGTTTCCTCCGGTAATTACGGCTATGACCGTCCGGATCATCATAGCGGCTCCCGGTGGCATGATTACGGCGGTCCTCATAATAATTACGTTCATCATCATAACGGGTATCCTGATCGTAACGGGTATCCTGATCGTAACGGGTATCCTGATCGTAACGGGTATCCTGATCGTAACGGGTAT
>CACYCN010000110.1 GCA_902772895.1 uncultured Ruminococcus sp. | reverse complement strand
GCCGGTTCCAACCCCAACGGTGCCATGAACGGTTTCCTCGGCGTAGGAATGGGCATGGGCGCTGCCGGAAACTTCATGGGTACCGCTTCCAATACCAATATGCAGCAGATGCAGATGCAGCAGCAGCAGTTCCAGCCCCAGTACGGTCAGCAGCCAATGCAGCAGGGTTATGGCCAGCAGCCGATGCAGCAGGGTTACGGTCAGCAGTTCGGTCAGCAGCCTCCCATGCGTCAGCAGGCTCCCCAGCAGGCAGCCGGATGGACCTGTGCCTGCGGTCATGCCGGCAATACGGGAAAATTCTGCGCAATGTGCGGCAAACCCCAGCAGCAGAACGCAAACAGCCCCTGGGTATGCCCGAAATGCGGCACCCAGAATACCGGTAAATTCTGCGCTAACTGCGGCGGTCAGAAGCCTAACGTAACCAAGAAAATCAAATGTGATAAATGCGGCTTTGAACCTGATATGACAAAGGCGATCCCGAAATTCTGTCCGAACTGCGGTGATCCGATCAACGAAGCTGATTTTCAGTAATCGATCGATAAACTGATCCCTGACTGCCGCTCTGCTCCGGTCAGGGACAGATCCTTTGCACAGAGAGGTGAAACAGGTGCCAAACGGCACAATCTGATTTATGGAAACAATTGCCTATAAATGTATCAACTGCAGCGGACCGCTGCAATATAACGCCCAGAAACTGAAATTCTACTGTGAATACTGCCGCAGCGCTTTCACCGAAGACGAACTGAAAGCGCATTTCGGCAGTCTGGACGATCAGCTCAATCAGGCCGCCCAGAATGAAGACGTAACGCCGCAGGATGTCCCGGAAGGCTTTGAAGATTTTGCTTCCAATACCGTCATGTACACCTGTGAAAACTGCGGCGCCGAAATCATCACCGATAAAACTACCGCCGCTACTTTCTGCGTCTATTGCCATAGCCCGGTAGTACTCTCCAACCGTCTGACAGGCGCCTTCAAACCTACCAAGGTAATTCCCTTCAAAATTGCCGAACAGGATGCGCAGGACAAATTCTTTGCTTTCTGTAAGAAAAAGCACTTTTTGCCGAAGGACTTTATCTCCGGCGCCCAGCTCGAAAAAATGCGGGGTGTTTACTATCCGTACTGGATGGTAGATTCCACCAAAAACGGTCATCTCTATGCCACTACAACAAAGATACGCACCTGGGTGGTCGGCGATGACGAATATACCGAAACCAAAACATATCGTGTCAAGCGCGGCGGTATTATTGATTTCAAAGGTTTTCCCCATCCCGCCCTGCGCGGAGAACACAGTAAGGCATTGAAATATGTCAACCCCTATGACGACAACGAGTTCCGTCCTTTTACAATGGCATATCTTTCCGGCTTCCTTGCCGAGAAACGGGATACCGAACGTCAGGACGTTCAGGCTGAGGTTGACGCCGAACTGAAACAGTATGCGGAAAAAATCTATAAAAATACGATTCAGGGCTATGACACGATCCGGGTAGACAATGTGGATGTCAAAACTCTGAAAGAAAACTGGCAATATGCCATGATGCCCGTCTGGATGATGAACTTCAACTATAACGGGAAAAGCTATCTCTATGCCATGAACGGTCAGACCGGTAAGAATTACGGTGAACTGCCGATCAATAAAGGCAAATTAGCCGTCTTCGGCATTATCCTGTTTCTCATTATTGCACTGCTGTGCGGATTAGGAGGATATTTGCTGTCATGATGAAAATCAAACACCTTCTGATCAGAACTCTCATGGTGATGCTCGTGGCTTGCTCTGTCATGCTCTGTGGCTTTGCCGTTTCCGCCGCAGCCGCTGAACCTCTGCCTGAGCTGACAACTGTCACCGAAAATGCGCCGGCACTGACAACTGCCGATATCACACTCTCTCAGGATACCGATACCACTGTCGGATCCCTGTCCGGTGAGGACGGCTATACGATTGAACTGACCGATACTTCTTCCGGAAGTAAAAAGTCCGTCAACTGGCTCAAGATCATCCTGATTTCCGTCGGAATCTCTCTGGTGATCACGATCATCGTTGTGTTGGTCATCTACAACGGCTATAAGAGTAACGGTCAGACCGAACCCTATGAATTCAAGAATAAAGCGCCTCTGGATCTGAAAGAAACAGAAGATATTCTGGTGGATGTCAGCGTTACCAGCGTCCACATTAACAGAGACAATCATTGATCTCTGACCACAACAGAAACCTGCGGGGATATGACAACTTTATGTGCCATATCCCCGTCTTAGCGTTTTCTCCCTCTGCCAGTCGGCGCCTCTTCTGGAAAGCTCTGGAAAGAACTATTCCGACCATGCAGACAATGAAAAGAAAAAACGGAGGGATCCATTATGAGATTTGATTTTATGCCTGTTGCGACAGAAAAACAAATCATTGAAATTGAAGAAACCGCCAACAATGTTTGGCATAATTATTATAAAGGGATTATTTCGTCTGAACAGATCGATTATATGCTGAAAAAGTATCAGTCACGGGAGGCGCTGCGCAAGCAGATGGCGGATAAGTTCGTTTATTATATGCTTCTGGCTGACGGTGAACTGGCAGGCTATCTTTGCTTCAAACTTTTCAGCGATTATGTACTGATTTCCCGACTGTATATCAAAGCGGAATTCCGCAGACGAGGATTTGCCCGCCGTGCCATTGCCCTGTTTGATAATATGACAACTTCCGATGAATTCGGTCATATCAAGAAACTGCGGGTTCACGTTGCCCGTGACAATCTGTTTGCCATCAACGTCTATGAACATCTTGGTTTTGATAAGATCCGCTCCATCGACACGGATATCGGCGGCGGTTTTGTCTGTAGTGACTATATCATGGAACGTACACTGAGAAAAGTATAAGGCGATATTATGGGAAAGAAACTGAAAGCTTACATATTATCCATCCAGCTGCTTCTCGAAAGCGGCGAACCCATCGGCAATATTGCGGCGCTGAAACAGGAACTGTTGATTGAAATCGGATTCTGGCAGCACGAAAGACTGATTCATCTATTGGTAACCATTTTATTTGCTCTGGTTACGGTCATTGTCTTTCTGTCATTTGTCCTCTTCCAGAATCTTCCCATTCTGCTTTTGCTGGGAGCGCTGTTGGTACTGCTGATCCCCTATATCCGGCATTATTACATCCTGGAAAACGGTGTCCAGACACTCTATGTCTTCTACGAAGAACTGACGCGCCGTGAACACACCGAAGGATTTCCTTCCTCCTGTATCCCTCAACGAAAAGGCGTTGTCATCAAACCTATCAAATCACCTCCCTCCTCAGGAGACCCTTCCCCCTAATTTCCCCAGGGCTTCTCGCCCTGGCAGGGACTCTGTCCCTGCACCCTGCCGGGCTCTGCCCTGGACCCGCCGGGCTCTGCCCTGGACCCGCCGGGCTCTGCCCT
>CACYCN010000109.1 GCA_902772895.1 uncultured Ruminococcus sp. | reverse complement strand
TTTTGAGGTAATCGCCGTCAAGCCAATAATAGAATTATCTGTATCATTATTGTAAAAATCCTTGACTATATATATATATATGATATACTCACATTGTGAAGTTATTTCTGTATAATTCGCCAAAATATAACAAAGGAGAGTCAAAACCATGAAAAGCAAAAAAATCATTGCTGCTCTTATTATGGCAGCGATCGCAACAGTTTCATTTGCGGGCTGCGGCGAGTCAGCAAAGTCCGAAGAAAAAGCATCCTCTGCACCCAGTTCATCTGTAAGCAAAGCGCAGCAGGACGAAAGCTCCGTGGAAGAAAGTTCGAGTGAAGAGAAATCTGAGGTCGAGTCGTCTGTGGAGAGTTCGGTGGAGGATAGTTCGGAGGCAGAATCGTCGGCGGAGAGTTTGGTGGAAGAAAAGTCGGAGGCTGAATCCTCCGTAGATAATTCGGTGGAGGAAGGTTCAGAGGCTGAGTCTTCTGTGGAAAGTTCGGTAGAAGAAAAGTCAGAAGATTCGTATTCTGTCAGCGACTTCAAAACCGCAACATTTGACCAAATCATCAGATACGGAAAGGCAAAATCAGAATTCAAGTTTAAATATCCTTTAAATGAAGAACGACTACTATCTTATTATGTCCCTAAAGGCAGTTTAGTTGCTATTGTATCTATTGATGATACCACCCTATGATATCTACTGTGTGGGATATGCAATTACTATTGATGCCTCATTAATTGAAATCTTCCCCGAAGATTACGTTCCGGATTTTTCTTTGAGAATATGGGCCGGTATCGATTCGAAATATAAGACTTATAGCTAAAATAGAAGACTTTCTGTTTTGGACGTGAATCTGTGAAATTCAAATTGTAAATCATGGCTGATAGACTGATAACCACTGCTATTTCAGCGAAAGTAAAGTAGTATCTCCGACTGTTGATTCAGCCGGAGATTTCATTTTGTAGCTTCAAGCCCCAAAATTATTCTTCATCAGACCCAGAAAAATTCTTTCAGGAATTTCCATACTCTGTTTTCGGGGCGATGATGTACAGTGATAAGATCATCGTCACGATCTTCTTCCATAGTCCTCTTATCCCTGAAAGCCAACTCTTTTTTCAGGTGTCTGATATACAGTGTCTGAAAAATGTCAATGATTATAAAAATCAGCAAAAACCATACCATTACCGTTACCTCCCGAACAGCTTCATTTTCTTTTTGGTATTGACATCCGAATATAAATTCAGAATGATATCGTAAACATCCCTGTTCCACTGACAGGGATTTGTGTAGTTCGGGCTTGTACGCAGGCGAAAAGCCTTGCAGTGACCCTGAACCATCGCCTTGTTGATTTTTCGGAAATCCTTTTGTGAGACAGGATAAAAACAATAATTGATCTCCTTGCTGTACGGCAAAGGCAGATTGATGTAATCTTCGAGTTGCTTGATCTTCCATTCTCCGCTTTTGCACATCACGATCTTGATATCAGATTTGGCAAAGAGCGGATCGGTGATATCCGGCACGGCAAGGATAGTGTATTTCATAAACGCAAATTTTTCGGTATAGATCGACAACGGGTAGAGCGGAAGACGATTGACGGTACAGCCGTTATTTGCCAAAGTAAGGTCCATTTCATGAAACCGAAGAAAGCTCGCATAAATACCGTCCGGCAGAAAAAGAGAAATATCCTGCTTTGCCTGTATCAGAGTGCTTGACAATTCAAAGGCAGTCTGTATCACGTCATCTTCACCGCTGTTTTTATTCACGGACGACACACATACGACAAAGTGGTCCGTGTTCTTCCATTCCTGGAGAAGATCAAGCTGAACCGTTTCATCACAGGAATAAGGTTCTCTCATTTCTTTTTTGGAAAAATTAACTTTGGTGTTATCTACGACCCTGACCAGTTCCGTTCTGACAGGTTCGCTCACTAAATATCGGTTGCTTTCCGCCCTCTTTTGCAAAAGCTCCTTGAAGTCATCCGGATTCATCGGTGTCCGGAGAAGCTCGAAAAAGTCCGTTTCAAATCCCTTGCTGTGATAATCCGAAACCGAAATATCACAGATATCATTTTCAATCAGCTTCGATGAAGTTTTCATAAAGTCATGTTCATCACTGATTTTTCCGAAACAATATACCACCCTGATATCCGGAATAAATTGTCTGATCTTGAGAACCTCAACGATCAGATTTGCTTCACGGCTCCGGTAGCCGTGAAATACC
>CACYCN010000108.1 GCA_902772895.1 uncultured Ruminococcus sp. | reverse complement strand
TGGGCACAGGTGGTTTCTCTTGCGGACTGCTATGATGCTCTGACCAGTGAACGTCCCTATAAATCCGCCTATTCACATGAACAGGCGGTGGAGATGATCCGCAGCGGTGCCTGCGGAACCTTCTCGGATGAGATGATGGACTGCTTCAGTGCCGTGCTGCCGAAGTTCAGGGAACTTGCCATTGAATATGCTGATACCGCTCATGAGGATTCCAGCATTTCAGATCAGACCGCACGTACTGTTCAGAATATGCCTGACCATACCAAACGTCTTTATCTGAAAATGGACCGGAAAGACCTGATCGGGATGATCGAAAATCAGAAACTCATGCTTGAAGAGGGGCGCAAGAACGATCAGAAGATACTGTTTCAGATGGCGGATTTCGTGTTTGAATTTGATATTAAAAATGATGTTTTCCATGAGCGTAAGGGCAGTATGAAGGATATCTGCGGCTTTATCCCCAAAAACTATGAGGAAACGATCAATGTATTATCCGAAAACTGCGCTGAAGATGAGAAAAATCTGTTCCTGCGTACCTTCCGGATGTCGGAGATCCGGAATATGCTGGAATTACATCGGGAGTCGGCAGTTCTGGAATCCGCTATGAACCTGAATAGCGATGCATTTTCCGTTTATTATTGTGCGGCGATTCCCGTTCTGTATGAAAACGAACTGTCACGGATTTTCTTTGTCATGCTCAGATTGCCCCGTATCACGCTTGGCAGCAGTGAAGTGGCTGACAGAGATGCCGTAACGGGTCTCTGGAATTACAGCGGTGTTGAAAAAGAAGTCGATGATTTCCTGTCAAACGGCGGAAAATCGGGCTATCATGCGCTGATGCTCATTGATATCGATAACTTCCGGGAGATCAACCAACATGCCTCTTATCTGTTCGGAAATGATATCCTGCGTGAAATTGCCGGTAAGCTGCGTCATGAAATGACCAACGGTAATATTCTCGGCAGAATGGATGACGATAATTTCCTCGTTTTTCTCAATGATTGTCCGGATGCGGAAGAACGTAACCTTCTGATAGAAGATATTTTCAAGTCTCTCCAGATGACATTCTCACTGGAAGATGAAACACTTCCCGATCTGTCTTCTTCGGTCGGTATTGCTTTGTATCCGAAAGACGGCGAAAACTTCAGAGAATTATATCAGAATGCTTCCCGTGCGGTAGAGATTGCCAAACTTAACGGCAAGAATATGTATCTCTATTACCATAAAAATATGCGCCAGAGTTGGGAACTGAAAAAGTATGAGACAACTCTTGGCACGCTGCCGGAAACCGGACTGGAACCGGTGGAACTGGAAGAATATTTCCTGCCGCTGATTGATTCCGGTACCGGTCGGATTATCAGTTATGATATGATTGAAGTCAGCGGTAATTACATGGTAACGATCGATAATATCTTTGAATGTTTATCCTCCGAAAACCAGCTGACCGCACTCAGTATCAATAATGTCAGCAGACTGATCGCTTCGGTTTATAAAATGGAACAGGAAAAACTGTCTGTTCCCGCATTATCGATTTATACGATGTTCGATGCACAATATGCCGGTACCGTTCTGACGGCTTTGGAGGAGATTCTGAAAAATACTCCCATTAAGACCCGTCATCTCTGTCTTATGCTGACCCAGCAGATGGTTGCCGATATGAATATCCATGAACTGACCGATTTTGTCAGCAATCTGAAAAATCTCGGATTCCGTGTCGGTGTCTATCATGTCGGAAAGGATCATATTCCTGTCAATTGTCTGATTGACAGACTTTTCCATACGATTGTCTTTACCAGAAGCTTCTGGCAGGCAGTGGCGGATGGTATCTATCATATCGACTTCCTGGCAAATCTTCTCAATGCCTTTGACCGCAGCGGTACACGCTGTGTTCTGCCGGGAGGTGTCACTGAAGATCTGATCAGTCAGCTCCGGATGAAAACCGGTTGTTCCTTCGGAATTCATAAAGGCGAACTGCTCTCGCTGAACGAACTGAAACTCCAGCTCAGCCGGCAGCCATCGACAGCGTCTTATCCGGCACTTGGTCAGGGAAGTACCGCTCTTGACCTCAATGAAAAAATGTATGACGAAATCCTGGAACAGACCCGGTCCTTTATTATTGAATGGTCGCCCCGGTTTGATCATATCAAGATTTCCGGTTCTTTTGAGGCTATGTACGGCTATGTGCCGGAAACGGATGACTTTGTGCGCAATCTCAGGCAGCATAAACTGATTCATCCGGACGATATCAAAAAACTGCTTGAAAAAATGAATAATGCCCGCTCGGAAGAAAACGAATCCGAAGCATTTATCCGTGTCTATCACCAACCGGGAGATCTGTATATCTGGAACAGAGTACGGTTTGTTACCCTCAAAAATGCCGCTCAGGTTCCGATCAAAATTATCCTTGTCTTTACGGATATTTCGGACGAAAGAGATGGTGCGCCTGACGAAAAACGAAAGGACAGAACCGATTTTATTACGAATCTCTATAATAAACACGCTACCGAAAACAAGATCAAGAGTTTTCTCTATGATGAAGGTTCTGCTTCACGTCATGCTCTGATGATCGTAGAAATCTGTCATTTTGATACATTGGAAAACAGTCTTGGTCCGGTATTTGCCAATGCCGTTCTGAAAGAAACCGCTCAGAATATCCGGGAACTGTTTCGTGATTCCGATATTATCGGACGCAGCAGCGGTAACCGGTTTACTGTCTTTATCAAAGGGATGAGTGATAAAGAAAAGATTCTGGAAAAAGCTTCCCAGATCAGCCGGATTATCAATAACCATTATCAGAGTGAAACAGGTGATATCACTATTTACGGTAAAATTGGTGTCAGTCTGTTTCCGAATAACGGCAGTACCTATGATGATCTTTATTCCGGTGCCCTGAGAGCCCTGTATTTTGCCAAACATCAGGTAAACAGTCATATTGCCTTTGCTTCCGAAGCCGATCACTCTACGAAATTACTCCACGACTAACCAGGAGGGGACTTTCAAGTGAAAGTCCCCCCTGGACCCCCGAAAGCTGTATTTATCAGCTTTCATCTGATCTATCAGATGAAACGAACTTCGGTTTCTTTGCTTCGAGTG
>CACYCN010000107.1 GCA_902772895.1 uncultured Ruminococcus sp. | reverse complement strand
TTGTTTCGGCTTTTGTTTCCTTTACCGGAGCAGCCTTGGCAGCTTCTTTTGTTTCAGCCTTTGTTTCGGCTTTTGTTTCCTTTACCGGAGCAGCCTTAGCGGCTTCTTTTGTTTCAGCCTTTGTTTCGGCTTTTGTTTCCTTTACCGGAGCAGCCTTAGCAGCTTCTTTTGTTTCAGCCTTTGTTTCAGCTTTTGTTTCCTTTATCGGAGCAGCCTTGGCGGTTTCTTTTGTTTCAGCCTTTGTTTCGGCTTTTGTTTCCTTTACCGGAGCAGCCTTGGCGGTTTCTTTTGTTTCAGCCTTTGTTTCGGTCTTTGTTTCGGTCTTGGCTTCTTTTACCGGAGTAGCTTTAGCGATTTCTTTTGTTTCCGCTTTTGCTTCTGCTTTTGTATCCTTGACAGCCGTTTTCTTTTCAGCAGCGGGTTTCTTGGCAGCCGTCTTTTTAGGAACGTAGGTATCAAGACCTTCGCAATCAGCAAGGAAATCTTTGATCTGGGCATAGATCTTATCTACGCCGCCCTTACTGTCACTTTCAATATTGAGCGGCATGATCGGGTCATGGACGCTCAGACGAAGCAGGAACCAGCCGTCTCCGTTTTTCTGATCAAAGGAGACACGGATTCCTTCGTGGTTATCATCGGCAATCCGGAAGTTTTTCTGCTTTTTCGCATAAGCAGTCAGGTCAGCGATGACTTTTTCGCCATATGTACGGAAATCCTTCTCGGTGATTTTGATCCGGATTTCTTTACTTTCTACCGGCTCTTTCAGGTCAGCGATGACGCTTTCCAGTTTCTTGCCTTCCTTACGGAGCTGAGCCATCTTGATGATAATTCTGGTAATGAGATAAGCACCGTCATCAAGGAAATAGTTTTCTCTCATGGCAGCATGACCGGAAGTTTCAATTGCCAGCGGGCAGTTGACTTTCTGCGCATTCTGACGGATTGCCTCATCGATGACGTTTTTATAGCCTCTCTTGAAGCGGAGGTGCTGACCGCCGAGTTTCTTTTCGATGAACTCTTTCAGACCGGAAGAAGTGATGGAATCGGTTACGATCAAACCGCCTTCATTTTCTTCGAGAGCGATGGCAGCAGCCAGAGCGACCAGACGGTTACGGTTAATTTCCTTACCGTCAGCGCCGACAGCGCCGCAGCGGTCAACGTCTGTATCAAAAATCACACCGAGATCGGCGCCCATTGCCTTGACAGCCGCACAGATGGCAGCCATTGCTTCGGAATTTTCAGGATTCGGAACATGATTGGGGAACATACCGTCCGGCTCAAGGAACTGACTGCCTCTGACATCAGCGCCGAGAGCTTCCAGTACATCTGCGGCATAGAAACCGCCGACACCGTTTCCGGCGTCTACCACAATACGGAAGCCCTTGAGGGGATGATGATAATCGTCCTCAGAGTTTACGGCTTCTTTAATCATTTCACGAAGGTTACCGGCATAATATACCATATAATCATTTTCGACCAATCTGCCGTTATCACTTTTTTCGGGTTCTTCGCCGTCCTGGGCAAAGGTCAGGATCGCAGTGATATCGTCACCTTCCAGACCGCCTTCACGGGTAAAGAATTTCAGACCGTTTCTGTCATAGGGATGATGGCTGGCGGTAATCTGAACGGCACCGTCACAGCCGAGTTCAACGGTTGTCATGAACATAGCGGGAGTGGAAGCCAGGTCACAGTCTACAACAAATACGCCGGCAGCCAGAAGTACTTCTTTGACGGCTTCTGCGATTCTCGGTCCGGAGATACGGGAATCACGGCCAACGGAGATTTTCATTTCAGGAGCGGTTTTACCGGTTTTTTTACTGAGCCAGAGAATAAAGCCGTTAACGATTGCCTTAACGGTATCGTCGGTCAGGTTAACGTCATGCCCTGCACCCTCAAGTGCAACGCCTCTGATATCTGTTCCGCTTTTCAGGGAACTCCAGAATTCTTTTAACATAATGGACTCTCCTTTATATATTTAATGGGGTTGCTGACATCGTCAGGGAGCTGACACCTGACAGCCATTTGCTATGACAGAACGTCAATGTTTTTTCTGTCCGGTGATGCTCTCATAAATGGATCAAAAGGATTACTTGATATCCTTTTTAAAGGCATAGGGATTATTGGTCTTTTTGAGTGTACTCTGGAAGCTGCCGAAGTCAAGCTTCAGGGTATCGCCTTCCACTTTATATTGGAAGGTCTGTTCATTGACACCGCCGTAGTTATCCGACAGATTATAGGTACAGCTGCCGTCTTTTGCGGAATAACAGCCGGTATAGCGGATATCTTCATAAATAATATCATAAGTACCGTCATCATGGAAGGTGAAGGTATCGCCATAGCCTGACAGTTCATTCTCTTCATACCAGATGCCAAGGAGTTGTTTATCCTGTGTGGCGTTTTCAATCTTTTTGACGATCGGAGACGGCGGGTTGGTGGTCTGGAAATCGAATACATAGAATCTGGTGTCATTTTCTTCCGTATAACGGGAAGCAATTTTTTGTTTTTCCGCCAGCGCTTCTTCATTCTTTGTGTCAAGATTATCGGGCGGCAGTAAAAAGCCTTCCAGATCCGTCATTGTCAGGGTTCTTCCGGTAAAGAGGTTCCCCGATACTTCATAATAGAATTTGGTATCCAGCACCTGTGTGCCGCAGCGTGTCAGAATGATCTGCACGATATTTTTATCATTGGTACTTTTACTCAGAAAATACTTTCCGGTATAGGTCGTTCCGCCGAGATAAAAATCGACACGATCCTCATGGAAAGTGAAGGTGGTATGGAATTCCGATTCGGGCGTATTATGGGTGAAGCTCCAGCTTCCGATAATCGTCTGATTGAAGAAACACATCCATACACCAAAGAACAGTGCCGTTACTAACAGCAGGATCGCAGCAATTACCAGCGGCGCTCTGATCCGGGAACGGCGTTTGACGGAAGCATCGGAGACATCCGGTTCCTGGATATCCGGTACGATGTCGGTATCGGGATTGTCATCCGGATCCGTTCCGGTTTCGTCACCGTATGGCTCATCGTCATCGGTCACTTCATCCATAACGTCATCGTTGGGTTCGTCATCGCTGTCATTTATCAACCGGGCGTCATCTGTCGGAAAATCGTTTTCCGGAACCATCGATGGATCGGTGGGAAGGACAGCCGACTCGTCATCCGGAAGCGTCGTTTCTTCGGTTTCTGTCAGTGCATCATTGGGTCTTTTTTCAGACATTATCGTTCCTCCTGTTCAGGGTACTATTCTGAGCAATGATCTCTCTGAAGGATCAGAGAACAGCGTGTGATCCGACGATTGATAAGGATCCGGGTCCTTTCCGGCGCCGCGGTAATTTTTTCACAGAATTATCCGGAAAAACATAAAACGGCATCGTTCCCCTTTGATCACGCATATCTATATTTTAACGTATCTTGTCAAGCAATACAAGCATTAAATTTGTACAAATATAATATAATACAAAAGAAATTCTATGAATAATCTCTATTGACAGAATCGGATGGAGGTTACTGCCGAAAATGATTCTTCTCTGGAAGAAATATGAAAAATCTTTTGATGAAATTAGAAGTAATGTATTGAAAGAAATCGAAAAATATGATAAGATAGTAATAACCATCCAGGTTATGTTTGTGTTTTCAGGTTACAGACAGGGGGAATTATGAATGGAAATAAAGGAAATATTTGAAATTTGGAGCCGGAATGCGAATGACGATGAGGATCTGATTACCGAACTTGCGTCTATGACGGAAGACGAGATCTATGAAGGCTTCTATCGGGAACTGAAATTCGGAACCGCCGGACTGAGAGGAATTATCGGAGCCGGTACAAACCGGATGAATATCTATACGGTACGGAAGGCTACTCAGGGACTTGCCGATTTTCTGAATCAGAAATACGAAAAGCCTTCGGTCGCTATCGCTTACGACTCAAGAATAAAAGCGGATCTCTTTGCCAGAGAAGCAGCCAGAGTGCTGGCAGCTAACGGCGTGAAGGCATATCTTGCCAGGGAACTGCAGCCGACACCGGTGGTCTCCTTTGCCGTCAGAGAACTTAAAACCAGCGCCGGTATCATGGTTACGGCAAGCCATAATCCTGCCAAGTATAACGGCTATAAGTGTTATGGCAGTGACGGCTGTCAGATGACTGACGTGAATGCCGATGCGGTTTATGCGGAGATCCAGAAAGTGGATTACTTTAACGGAGATATCAAGCTGACAGATTTTGATCAGGCTCTGGAAAACGGAATGATCGAATGGATCGGGGAGGATCTGTATGAAAGCTACCTCACAAAGGTCATGGAACAGCAGATCAATCCGGGTATTTGTATTGATTCCGGTCTGAAAGTGGTCTATACACCGCTGAACGGCGCCGGTAATAAACTGGTCAGAAAAGTTCTTGACAGAATCGGCGTAAAAGATATTGTGGTGGTTCCGGAACAGGAGTTACCCGACGGAAACTTTACAACCTGTCCCTATCCGAATCCCGAAATTAAAGAGGCTCTCGAACTGGGACTGAAACTCAGTGAAAAAGAAAATGCCGATCTGCTGCTGGCTACGGATCCTGACAGTGATCGTGTGGGAATTGCCGTGAAAACGGAAAACGGCTATCGTCTCATGACCGGCAATGAAACCGGTATCATGCTGATGAACTATATCCTGTCCTGCCGGAAAGAAGCCGGTAATCTGCCGAAAGATCCGGTTGCTGTCAAAACCGTTGTGACCAGTAAGCTGATCGACAGAATCTGCGCCGCTTTCGACTGTGAACTGAAGGTCGTTCTGACCGGATTCAAGTATATCGGCGAACAGATTCTGCTTCTTGAACAGAAAAATGAAGAAAAGCGTTATGTCTTCGGGTTTGAAGAAAGTTACGGTTATCTGGCCGGTACCTATGTCAGAGATAAGGATGCGGTTGTCGCTTCTATGCTGATCTGTGAAATGGCTGCCTATTATCGTCAGAAGGGCAAGAGTCTGGATGAGGTAATGACTTCGATTTATCAGGAGTACGGCTATTATCTGAACCATACCGAAAGCTTTGAATTTGAAGGCGCTGCCGGTATGAAGAAAATGGCGGAAATTATGGATTCTCTCAGAGCGTCCCATCCTGCTGAAATCTCCGGCTATGCCGTAGAAGAGTTTGCGGATTATCTGGAGTCTTATACCAAAGACGTAGTGACAGGTCAGACTTCGACGATTCATCTTCCCAAATCCAATGTGCTTTCCTATTCACTTTCCGGAGGCGGCGCCGTGATCGTCAGACCTTCCGGTACGGAACCGAAAATCAAGGTCTATATTACGGCAGTGGGTACTTCGCAGAAGGATGCGGAAGCTATTTCTGAAAAAATGCTCCGGTCTGTCAAGGCAATCATGGGTATCTGATATCAAAATAAAGGTACAATACGGCGTCAGGCTGCATTGTACCTTTTATTGTATTCTGTTTGATAAACGGAGGAAGTCGGCATGAAAACTTTATTTATTTCCGATCTGGACGGTACTCTGCTGAACCGTCAGGCACAGCTGACGGAAACATCACAGAAACTGATCGGAGATCTGATCAAAAAAGGACTGAACTTCACGATTGCAACGGCAAGAAGTCAGTCCGGTGTCAAGTATCTGCGGCAGCTGGGTGTTGTTTTGCCGAGTGTTCATCTGAACGGGGTACTGCTCTATGATAACGGTCTTCGGAAATATGTGGACTGTACCCCGATGGATACGGCTACGGCTCTCTCGATTATCCGGATTCTGAAAGCATTTGACAGAATGTCATTTGTCTATAAATTCGATCGTGACTGCGGGATTAACGTGGAATTTGAAAAACTGACCAATGATGTGGAACGTAACTTTTTTGAAGTCCGTACCAATGGTGATTATAAAAGCTTCCGTCAGGTCAGCAATATTACCGCCAGTGATGACGATAAGGTGATTTATTTCACGATGGTGGATGAATATCAGCGGCTTTTCCCCATATGGCAGGAAATTGACCGTCTGGAACATGCAAAGGCTACGCTCTATCGGGATAATTATTCCGATCTCTTTTTTCTTGAGGTATTCAGCAGTGAGGCAACCAAGGCTTCCGGCGTGCTCAAAATCAAAGAACGGATCGGTGCAGAGCGTGTGGTTGCCTTCGGGGATAATCTGAATGATATCGAAATGCTGAAACTTGCCGATGTTGGGATTGCGGTAGGCGATGGGGTAGAAGAACTGAAACAACACGCCGATCTGGTGATCGGTAACAGCTATGAGGACGGTGTGGCTGCGTACTTATGGCAGAACTTGTCCGGTATGGAGTGAAATGACCGGAAATCTCCGCCATGCATTTTTCAGTGTGAGATTTGTTTTTTTGGCACGCAGAAGCGTGCCTCTTTTTTGGAAAACTCCGTCCGATATGACGGTAACGGCTGTTTCGGGTTAGTCCTCTTTTATCTGGAATTTCGGCGCAAACGGTGTGGTATCAAACACTTCCACCACCCGATCTCTCATCCATAACATGGGCGTCACTCTCACCGCAAATCCATATCCGTTATCCATCCGCCAACGATAACTTTCCGCCTGCGGTAAACCGTACATTCCCAGAATGGTCATGATGACACCGCCGTGAGTCACAATTGCCGCACTTCTGATATTCTCGCCGGACATTTCTTCCACGATTCTTTCAAATCCTCTGCATACTCTTGCGGCAAACTCTTTTCCGCTTTCACCGCCGGGCGGGGGAGTCTTGTCGGAGTTTTGCAGCCAATTGACAAACTGCGGATTGCCTGCCAGTTCGGCGGCACTTTTTCCTTCCCAGTCGCCGAAACTGCATTCCGCCAGAGAACTGACGGTTTTGACAGACTGTCCCGGATAGATCAGTCTGCAGGTTTCGGTACAGCGTGAAAGCGGACTGCTGTAGAGCCGTTCCGCTTTTGGATAGCCGAAGTTTTCTCTGATTTCCAGAAGGCTTTCTTTCCCTTTTTTGGACAGACCCACATCTGTCCGGCCGATATAACGCCCTTTCAGCGTTTCTTCTACAGCGCCGTGACGGATCAGGTAAATAACATAAGATTGCATGACAAAATTCTTCCTTTTCTAAAAAAATTCGATTTTAGCCGCTAAAAAAAACAAAAAAAGAACTTTACAAAGTGTTTTAAATGTTATATAATTTACATATTGTTGATAGATGATAATGGATAGTTAGTGCTTTGAAGGCAGACTGTCAGATGAGTCATTTACAATATTATAATGTCGGAGAAAAATTGTCAAGTATTTCTCAGATATTTGTTGAGAGAGGGGGGTTGAGATGAACGGAGATTTTCCGAGAATTATGACGCTGCTGCGTAAGGAACGCGGATTAAGCCAGAAACAGGCGGCGATGGAATTAGGTGTTTCTCAGGCACTGCTCTCCCATTATGAGAAAGGTATCCGTGAATGCGGACTGGATTTTGTGTTACGGATTGCCGATTACTATCATGTCTCGTGCGATTATCTGTTAGGCAGAAGCGCTGACAGAAACGGTGCGACATTAAGTCTGGATGATGCGGCTTTTCAGGAGGGGACAGAAGAAGAGGGCGATCAGAATAAAGCGAATGCGCTGATTGCTTTGAATAAAAAGTTAGTTGCCGATTCAACGAACATTATTTTTGAGTTACTGAATCAAGTAGACAATAAAGGATTGACGACGGAGGTATCTTCGTTTTTGATGGTATCGATTTATAAGATGCTGCGGGCGGTTTATTCCGCTAACCCGAAGAACCCTCAGGTCATGTTTTCGATCACACCGGAGCTGTATACGAATATCTCGTCGGCTCTGCAGATGATGATTGAAGCCAATACACAGGCATTGGCGGCAGGAAAACAGGCGGATCATTTTGACGGAGTCGATGCGTTATCGGTTCCGCAGCTGACACCGGATATTCTTTCAAGAAAATATCCGGATCTGGCGCCGGCACTTTATAATCTGATTCGGGAAACCGAAGAAAAAATGAAGAAATTGATATAACAAAACCGTATTCACTGTTTTCAGGAATACGGTTTTTTCATACAGAGCCTACGCTCTGATCTTATAGGGTTATCGCTGAAAGAAGACGAAACTCTTTGGGGATAAGCGCTCATGCCGCCAGGCTTTGGTCAGGAGAAGAGGGAGCCGAGGGAACCGAGAATGTCCTGACCTTCGGAGATCAGGAAGTCTTTGATCGCAAGGATGAGTTCCCAGGAGAGATTGTTGGTTTTGCAGAGAACTTTACCGTCCTGTATCTGGAATTTTTCAATATTCAGGGTAAAATGAACGGATTTGATGTTGTAGTCGAAACGGGTCTGAATCTGTAACTGACCGTCCTTGAATTGGGCATAGGTATTGTTTTTCATGGCATTTTCCAGGATCGGATTCAGAATAACATCCGGAATCGGCAGTTCGCCTAATTTGGCATCGTGGAACTTGATAGAAGCGATACCGTTTTCGGTGTCAAGGGTCATGGATGCCTTCATGTAAAGAGAAAACCAACAGTTCATGTACTTGATGCGGGCATAAATTTCTGCATCTTCGTCCTTATGGAAGTAGATCCGGATATTCTTTAACACACCATCCGATTCTTCCGAAGTACAGATGTTTTGATTGAGATAGGTATTGATCATCAGCTCGGAGGCTTCAAATTCCGAACCGATGACGGAATTTTTCAAGGCGGTCATCGGCAGACTGTCGTCTGTTTCCGTCAGGGTGTATTTATCCTTATTATTGTCTGTGAAGGCAAGCGCTGCGCAGATGACGGCGCTCACTAATAACACCACGATCAGAGTGAGGACGACAATCAGAATGATAAGACCAACTCTTTTTTTCTTTTTCATTATGTTACCTCATTTTGTCATATGATGATCAGATTTGAATGATCTGATTGTTGTTTTGTTCATTTACCGGACTATTTCAATTCCGCAATCGTGACGCCGGAATCACCTTCGCCATAGGTGCCGAGCCGGAAGGTACGGACAGAAGGATGTGTTTTCAGATGTTTCTGAATTTCTTTTCGTAAAACGCCGGTTCCTTTGCCGTGAATGATCGTCAGCTGATGCAGTCCCTGCATCATGGCGGAATCAATCGCCCGGTCAACCTCTAAAATAGCGTCAATGACTACCTGTCCCCGTACATCCACTTCGGTAGAGGCTGTTCGTTTGACATCACTGCGGATTGTTCGGGTGACACTGCGTTTCGGAACCGTCACTTTCTCCTGTTTCAGCAGCCGCAGATTATCAAGCGGAACCCTGGTTTTGATAATTCCTGCCTGGACCAGTACACTGTCTTTTCCGGTTTCCAGGACAGTTGCTTTTTTGTCAATATCAAATATCAGTACCAGATCGCCGACCTGCAGCGGCCGGGGCAGGACATAGCCATCCTGTGATCGTGTCTTGACAGGATCGGCAGCCTCTTCCATTTCACGGATATCCGCTTTAAGTCTGGCTTTTTCTTCCGCTGTCACGTCCTTTTTCTTACGGATCGCTTCCAGTTCGTCCAGTACGCCATATACCTGCGCTCTTGCTTTGGTAATGATGGATTCCGCCATGGCTTTGGCATCTTCCAGTTCTTTCTGGCATCGCTGTTCATTTTTCAGGGTTTGTTCCTGTGCCAGACGCAGTTCTTCCTGTGCCTGAGCTTTGAGTTCCTGGGCTTCCTGAATCCGATGATCCAGTTCATTGCGGTTTTCTTCCAGCTTCTGGACAACGGATTCAAATTTTACATTTTCATGAGATACAAGTTCTCTTGCCCGATCGACGACGCCCACAGGAATCCCTAACCGTTCGGAAATGGCAAAAGCATTGGAGCGTCCCGGCATTCCGATCAGTAATCGATAGGTAGGCTGAAGTGTGGCGACATCGAACTCACAGCACGCATTCTCTACCCCCGGGGTATCAAGGGCATAACTTTTCAATTCGGCATAATGCGTGGTGGAGGCAATTCGGGCGCCCTGTAAGCGTAATTGTTCCAGAATCGCAGTTGCCAGAGCGGCGCCTTCGACAGGATCCGTTCCGGCACCTAATTCATCGATCAGTACCAGACTGCTGCTGTCGGCAATCGAAAGAATCCGCCGGATATTGGTAATATGTGCCGAGAAGGTGGAAAGAGATTGTTCGATACTCTGTTCGTCGCCGATATCGGCGAGGATATGTTCAAATACCGATAATTCACTGTTTTCCGACGCCGGAATCATCAGACCGCACATGGCCATCAATGACAGTAATCCGATCGTCTTGAGGGAAACCGTTTTACCGCCGGTGTTCGGTCCGGT
>CACYCN010000106.1 GCA_902772895.1 uncultured Ruminococcus sp. | reverse complement strand
TGATATTTCTGAGCCGGTTTCACAGGCTACCTTGCGTATTGTCAAGGTGTTCTGGGGACTGGATGCCGGACTGGCTTATAAGCGTCATTTCCCGGCGATCAACTGGCTGACAAGTTATTCGCTGTATACCGATCAGCTGACGAAGTGGTTTTCTAAGAATGCTTCTCCTGACTTTATGGAGCTGCGGGGAAGACTCATGGCTTTACTCCAGGATGAAGCGGAATTGCAGGAAATTGTCAATCTTGTCGGTATGGATGCCCTGTCTTCCGGCGACCGTCTGAAGTTAGAGACGGCCCGTTCCATCCGTGAGGACTATCTGCATCAGAACGCTTTTGATCCGGTGGATACCTATACTTCGCTGAAAAAGCAGGTACTGATGATGCGTTCCATTCTGATGTGCTATGACCAGTCGGCGGAGGCGCTGAAACAGGGCGCCAATATTGAATTACTGCTGAAAATTGATGTCCGTGAAAGAATCGGACGTTTCAAATATGAGGAAGAACATGAGATCGATAATGAATTTGAATCGATCAAGTCTTTCCTGAAAAGCCAGATTGCCGATGTCATTGAAAGGAGTGAGGACTGATGCCAAAGGAATATCGTACGATCAGAGAGGTGGCAGGTCCTCTGATGATGATCAGTGACGTTGACGGTGTTACCTATAACGAACTGGGTGAAATTGAACTGCCTGACGGAGAGATCCGTCGTTGTCAGGTACTGGAAGTTGACGGAAAGAATGCGCTGGTTCAGCTTTTTGATTCTGCGGCAGGAATTAACCTTGCGGAATCCAAAGTGCGTTTTCTCGGAAAATCCATGGAATTACCGGTCTCTTCCGATATGTTGTCCCGTGTCTTTGACGGTCTGGGGAACCCGATTGATGACGGTCCCGCCATTATCCCCGAAAAACGAATGGATATCAACGGTACACCGATGAATCCTGCTGCCCGTGACTATCCCCAGGAGTTTATCCAGACAGGTGTATCTGCCATTGACGGTCTGAATACGCTTGTCCGTGGTCAGAAACTGCCGATTTTCTCTGCATCCGGTCTGCCGCATGCCCAGTTAGCGGCTCAGATTGCCCGTCAGGCTGCCGTGCGTGGGAAAGATGAACAGTTTGCCGTTGTCTTTGCGGCAATGGGTATTACCTATGAAGAATCGGACTACTTTGTGCAGTCTTTCCGTGAAACGGGCGCTATCGACAGAACGGTAATGTTTGTTAACCTCGCCAATGACCCGGCGATTGAACGTATCGCAACTCCCAGAATGGCGCTGACTGCTGCGGAATATCTTGCCTTTGATCTGGGAATGCACGTTCTGGTTATCATGACCGATATCACCAACTATGCCGACGCTCTGCGTGAGGTATCTGCCGCCCGTAAGGAAGTTCCCGGCAGAAGAGGCTATCCCGGCTATATGTATACCAATCTTGCTACCCTTTATGAAAGAGCCGGCCGTCAGAAAGGAAAGAACGGTTCCATTACCCTGATCCCGATCCTGACAATGCCGGAAGACGATAAAACCCATCCGATCCCTGACCTGACCGGATATATTACCGAAGGGCAGATCATTCTCAGCCGTGAACTCTACCGTAAGGGAATCATGCCGCCGATCGATGTATTGCCGTCACTGTCACGTCTGAAAGATAAGGGTATCGGCAAGGGTCGTACCAGAGAAGACCACGCCGCAACCATGAACCAGTTATTCTCCGCTTATGCCCGTGGTAAGGATGCCCGTGAACTGATGATCGTACTCGGTGAAGCGGCATTGACCGATATCGATAAAAAATATGCCGAATTTGCTGAGGCGTTCGAGAGAGAGTATGTCTCACAGGGCTATACAACCAACCGTACCATCGAAGAAACGCTTGATACCGGTTGGAGACTGCTGCATATCCTGCCCAGAAGCGAACTGAAACGTATCAAAGATGATATGCTGGATCAATACTACGGCAAATAAGCCAAAGGAGCGTTGTCCATGGACATTATGAATGTAAACCCTACCCGTATGCAGATGACGAAACTCAAACGTCAGCTTGTTACGGCAAAACGGGGTCATAAAATGCTGAAAGACAAGCGTGATGAGCTGATGCGCCGTTTTATCGAATTAGTGCAGGAAAATAAAAAGCTGCGTGAAAAAGTGGAGGCGGAACTGAAAGTATGCAGTGCGCATTTTGTCAACGCCGGCGCAGTGATGAATCATAAAGCACTGGATTCTTCACTGATGTCCTCCAAGCAGCGTACCGGTGTCGAAGTCGGCACGAAGAATATCATGAGTGTAGATGTACCGCAGTTTTCCACGGTGAATCAGAGTCCGGAAAAAGGGGACATTTACCCATATGGATTTGCCTTTACGTCATTTGAGTTGGATGATGCGGTGACCTCGCTGAATGAACTGATGCCGGATCTGATCAGATTGGCTGAAATTGAGAAAAGCTGTGAATTGATGGCGGCAGAGATTGAGCGAACAAGACGAAGAGTTAATTCACTGGAACATGTCATGATTCCGAGATATGAAGCGACGATCAAGTATATTGCCATGAAACTGGAAGAAAATGATCGGAGCAGCCGGACCAGACTGATGAAAGTGAAGGATATGTTGTTAGAGAAGGCACATCATTATTCGGAGAAGTACGAATAAACAAAAGTTGAGCATATCATGACAAAAAACACAGCGGCATCCGATCAGGAAAGCCGCTGTGTTTTTATATGACATCTTTTCAGACGGGTCATGGATATGACCGTCACCATTGATTTTTGTTATTCTCTGATTCCCATCATCGCAACCAGACCGCCCCGTTTTCCGCCGCTTGCCCGATGAGAATACAATAACCCATGATTACACCTTGTACAAACATCACTGATTGTAATATTGATACTCAATAGTCCCGCTTCCAGCAGCATCCGCCGGTTTGCTTCCTTCAGATCCACCAGATACTTTCCTCTGCCTAAACTTTTGGTAAAATAGGCCGGTTTCAATTCCGTAAGACTGGCAAATCTTTCATAGACCGGCGTATCCACTTCATAACAGCATGCCCCGATAGCC
>CACYCN010000105.1 GCA_902772895.1 uncultured Ruminococcus sp. | reverse complement strand
TTCATTGGTAATTCCTCACTTTCATCATATGTCCTCTTCGGGACTCCTTCTTCCTACTTGAAGAAGGTCTCTTTTCATCGGTTCGTTTCATCGTAACGACCGCTCTTCCGTTTCGATCTGTCTCTATGATAAACCGGTTATCTGAAGTTTATCTGTCGTTGGCAGATTGATTCTGATATTATTGTAATGGATTCTGTCACCGGAAACAAGAAATGCTTCATAGGATAAATCAACCATACAGAAAGAAACTCAACGCTGTGTTTATTGGAAGGAAGATTTCGCTTGGCAGGACATACGACTTCCCGGTCACTTTTCTCAAACACTCCTGAAATCTCCTGTCCCTTTGCCCCATTATCAGAACATCGGTTTGGTTCTGCCGAAAAAGCCCAGAAAATCCCTGAAATCCTCCTTGGCTATCTCATCCGCATAACATAACAGCGGAATTACCGCTCCTTCATGATAATACTGATAGGAATTCAACTCTCCGTCAACCGTTGCTACGACATTCCGTGTCGCAAGATGATTCTGACAGAGTATATCCATACAGCGATCGACTTCTTCCATCGGGATACCGGTATTTTTACTGATCAGCGAAGTCGCTATGGGTGTATTTAACCGGGTATAAAGATAAAAAATGATTTTCAGCAGTTTCTGATCCGCAAAAACCCGGAATACCTGCCGCAGCTTTTCCGGATCGGCAAGCTGTTCACGGATGGAACTCCGGGGCTCTACCATCAGAAAAAAATGATGAAAGTCCGGCGATAAACGCGCCGTTGACATTCCTCCGTCACCCATGAATTTTGCAAAATAATCCGTCTTATCTGCCGTGATCGCCGAATGATCAATAAACATATTCAAAAAGTCATCCAATGCCGACAGATCCTGAATCAGACCGATCTCAATCGCCCAACAGATGCCAAAAGCATAACGATAGGCTTCTTCATTCGTCATCTGACAAAGCTGTCGGGCAATCGTCGTGGCTACACTTCTCTCTTCATGGCCTAATAAGGCGTCAATACTGACATTCAACACCTGCGCAAGCCGGGGCAGTAATTCCGCATCCGGTGTGCCGCCTCTTTCCCATTTTGAAACAGCCTGTGTCGTTACTCCTACCAACTGGCCAAGCTGTTCCTGTGTGATCCCTTTTGCCATCCGGTATTTCTTGATTTGCTGACCGATCACGCTCATCATGCAACCCTCCATTGAATTCACTTCTATTCTTTTTTTAGAATACCAAATATTACCTAAAATTACAAGAGATATCGGGAAATTTAAGATAGTTTATACAAAACGATCCATCATTCCTTGTCATTTGCTCCCTTGAACTGAAAATAACGTATCCCTCCTGACTTTCACGGGTTTTCAATATTTAACAAAAAATCGTCGTCATAGTCTTGATTTTTTTCTTCTTTCGCTGTAAAATAAAACACAGATATGATGGAGGTATGTCCCTATGAAACGAACAATTTCTCTGATTGCTGCTTTATTCCTTCTGATCTCTCTTTTTGCCATGAGCGGCTGTTCTGATTTTTCATTCAATCCCATCGGTCAATGGACACTGACGGATGATATTCTTTATGCCGGTGATAAGGTCATCAATTCCGCTACTGCCGAAGAAAATGCCCTGATGAAGGATATCTCCTTTATTTTCTATAAATCCGGAACCGGCGTTTTCAGAACTATGTCTGACAATCGCTATGACCGTAATTTCACTTATGAATATGACGATCATACCGTTACCGTTACCTATACCGAACCCTTTCAGGGGAAAATGCAGGACCCCATTACACTGACACTCTCCGAAGACGGTTCCGCTTTGTTAATCAATAATTATTCTACCGTCAAAGAACAGGACGGTCACTCCGTTGAACTGAAAGAACAGTTTGTCTATACCAAAAAGTAACTTTGTTAAAAAAATAAAGCTTACCTTGAAATTATTTCAGGTAAGCTTTATTTTTTTTTCATAAACTATTCAAACGGATATGATATTTTCCCTATAAAATAGCAGTAAAGAAAGATTTCACCGTGATTTCCGGATCCTGATGAAGTCTTCTATGAAATTGATTATTCCTTTTACATTTCCTCTCATATAAACAAGGGCCGATCCTTCAAGGGTCGGCTCTTGTTTTTTCGTGTGTCGGGCATGACACTAATCTCACAGGTGAAAGTCCTGTCACGGGTAGTTACCGCCAAGTGTAGCGGACCGCAAGCTGTTTGTAACAATGCAAACAGGGGAGGAAGCGGAGTAGCAAACCTCACGAGCCTACGAACAGAAACTTGATATAAGGCTAAATGGTGGATAAGGCTGCGAAACAAACCAAAATCCAAAAGGTAAACGTAATACCAAAGCAGTAAATCAAGAGGCAGTAAATCAAGAGGTTGTGGAGGGAAAGATTAGAGCCTTACCCCGAGAGACCCGTCCGGCGTGAAAACGTGCGTAAATTATTTGCTTTCACCGAAAGTTTTGGAAAAGGCAAACAAGAAAGAGGGCAGACCTGCTTTGGTCAACCATCTGAATTACTATCTCAGTTAATTGTAGTAACATCTGTATTCATGTAGTGCCGTATACGAGACCCGTACGTACGGTGCAATGGGAG
>CACYCN010000104.1 GCA_902772895.1 uncultured Ruminococcus sp. | reverse complement strand
CGGTGTGGATCTGTATGCACTGAGGGATGAAAGACGCTCGATACTGCGCAACCGGCATATCGGGATGGTTCCTCAGGGGCAAACCGGTCTGCAAAGCCTGACCGTGCTGGAAAATGTATTGGCGCCTGCTATGATGTACGGCGATATGAAAGGCAGGGAAGTTCTTGCCCGTCAGTATCTTGAAGAGCTGGGAATTGCGGATCTGTGTGACGTTTTCTCCAATGAACTGTCCGGCGGCGAACTGCGGCGTATGGCTATTGCCCGTGCGCTGATCAATGCTCCGGAGATCATGATTGCGGATGAACCTACAGGCGATCTGGATGATGATACCACCGCCGTGGTGCTCGGACTCTTCCGGAGATTGGCAGATAACGGATGCAGTGTGCTGATCGTCACGCACGAACAGGAAGCAATCCGCTTTGCAGATAAAATCTATCGTATGGAGAAGGGAGTTCTTTCCGAAATGCCGGGAAATTTTACCTCTTGACAAATGTAGTTAAATATGTTAAACTAATAAATGTCGGAAGACTTGTTCTCCGACATATTTCAGGTCAATGGTTAGATATATTGAACTGTATTACCGGATATAACATAGGATATCCGGAAAATCATTTCTATTATCGGTTAGATATAGCTAACTTTTAGAAAGGATATTATCATGAGTGTTGTCATCGTGGGCGGAAACGAATGTATGGTAAGAGAATATACGGAGC
This sequence comes from uncultured Ruminococcus sp., assembly GCA_902772895.1. Lineage (GTDB taxonomy): Bacteria > Bacillota > Clostridia > Oscillospirales > Acutalibacteraceae > UBA1213. The sequence continues at coordinate 4,250 of CACYCN010000104.1, read as the reverse complement.
TTTGCAAAGCATATCGGTGTCGGGCAAAGGTATATCCTAAAATGTGCAGGGGACTGCAGAATATGGGAAGTCCTGATCTGTTGGTACTGTTTACCGATACCATGTCCCATAAAATGCTGAGATGCGCATTGGATAGTGCCAAGGGACAAAATATTCCTGTTGAACGATCCCGTTCCGGTTCCAAATCGGCACTGAAAAGCATTTTAGAACGTTACACCGGATAAAGGAGTGAATCACTATGTCAGAGGAAATGCTTGTCAGGCATTGTTCACCTACTATTATCGGACTGAAAACAGGAAATATGTTTTCCTGCTGCTTTGAAAGCAAAGAGCAGGAGCATCATACACTGAAAAGACTGAATATTCAGCTCTCCCCCAAGGGACTGAGGATTATTCCTCTCCGTCAGTATAAAGGAAGTACCCTGTTGTATCTGTACCGTCCGTCAAAGCTTCAAAAGGACCTTCAGCATCAGACTGCCGATAAGCTCCTGAGAGAATGCGGTTATGTATGCGGAAACCCGAATATGTGTATCGTACAGCTTATCAGGAGACTGCGGGAAAACGAGGAATTTCCCCATGAGATCGGTTTGTTTTTAGGCTATCCGCCGGAGGATGTGTGCGGATTTATCCAAAACAAGGCGAAGTGCTGCAAATGCGTCGGAAACTGGAAGGTCTACGGTGATGTCAAGAAGGCGCAGGCAACCTTTGACAAATACAAACGTTGTACAGAACTTTGCTGTTCTCTGAACGCAAAAGGCTGCAGTGTAGAGCAATTAGCGGCAAATTATTAAGTGAATGGGCCTATGGGCTTATCAATAAACTATTCAGTAAAGGAAATGATACGATGAGTAAGATAGCAGTCATTTTTTGGAGCGGTACCGGCAACACCGAGGAAATGGCAAAGGCAGTTATCAAGGGCGCAAAGGATGCAGGCGCACAGGCGGAACTTTTCGGCGCCTCGGAATTTCGTGCAGATATGCTGGACAGTTTTGACGGAATCGCATTGGGTTGTCCGGCGATGGGGGCAGAGGAGTTGGAGGACGGCGAATTTCTCCCCATGTACGAAAGCATCAAGAATCGGCTTTCAGACAAAAAGATCGTTCTGTTTGGTTCTTACGGCTGGGGTGACGGTGAATGGATGCGTGTCTGGGACGAGGAAGTGAAAGCGCTTGGCGCAAATGTGGCGGCGGAGTTTGTCATCGCCAATGAAGCCCCTGATGCGGATGCAATAGCTGCCTGTGAAAAATTAGGTAAAGCATTGGTCTGATCTGACGATGCACCAGGAACGGCAGTCATTGCTGTTTCAGACAGGATAATAGCATCACTGTCCCTGAATTTTGGAACGCTGCTGCTGTTCGGATACAGAATGAATGATTCATTTAAATACTATAAATGCCCCCTTTACAATAAGGCTTCTCTTCTGAGGAGCCTTATTGTCCTGTATAAGCCTATCGGAAACGGTTGTTCGGAGGCCACACATTTCTTGTCGAACAATCTGTATGGCTGTCGTACCCTAATCCTATGACGATTGATACTCCGATGTTCAGCCGACCCATAAACAGCCTGAAAATAAGAGCTTTCACAGTTCTGCCAGTCATTCCGGCAGTAATGTGAAAGCTCTTTGTGACTTATTGGGTTTAAAATATGTTGGTGATCGTTCAAAGGTATTACTCAAGAGACGAGAGTTTTATGACCTGTTTTGCGCCATGGATTTTTCAAAGCGACACATACACCATGGAAATAAAAAGGAGATAAAAAACATTTGGATAAAACAGGAAATAATCGTCCCTGCTCCTCCGGGAATCCAACTCTTTAACAGTGGAACAAGGATCAGGCTGACGGCATAATAACTCAGCAGCCCTGTTACCAGCCGTTGGATCTTTAAAATGACCGGGACATCCGTGGAAAACCGAACAAACCGTCTTTCCAGTACCCATCCTACCAGAAAAGCAGCGCACCAGCCTACGGATTTGAAAGTATCGTTGGCCATTTTAGCGCCGTCTACCAGCAGCTTTCCGTCAGCGCCATAGTCTTCGGGATAAGGTTTGAGACCTGCATACAAAGCAACACCCACGGAAAGCGCAATGCCTGCGCACATTATGATCCAATCTTTATCCGGATGACTTGTGATCCAATTCATCAGCTTGGCAGTCAACCACATAATAAGAATCCCGGCTGCCGCACCGACTAATACATCCTGTGGTGTATGCACACCGAGAAAGATTCGGCTGAATGCAACAAGCACAACAATCAGCCCTGAAACAATACGCAGTATTCCCGGCATATCTTTTCTGACCATTACTCCGCCAAAGACGGTTGCCGCATTCATTGTATGACCACTGGGAAATGAATAACCCGTTGCAGTCGTGATTGAATTGCCATAAGGAACGATTCGGGCATCCCTGATCCATGGACGGTATGCACATGCTGTCACTTTAAGAACACCGTTAACCAGCCTGTTGCCGCTCCAACCCATCAAAAGATATGTGCCAAAGTCTTTATTGACACACCAATAAACAACTGCCATGATGACAAGCACGGTGTTCAACTCGCCCAGAAAGGTCATCTTTGAAAAAAAGTCTGCAAGGAATCCCCCTGCGCCGTTTCTGAATTCCTGTAACGCTAATAGAATGTCGATATCCATTATCATTCCTCTCCCTTTACACATATTTTCAGAGTAGCCTGTATCGTCCGGTGAGTTCCGCCGGATTCGTGGTCTGCATTTTTGTATCAGGTACATGACCTGTAACGGATTTTAAAATGGGTATTGCTTGTTTGAAATTATAACATATTCTTCCTGAAAAGAAAAGTTTTTTAATAAATGATTGTAGTGGATGCGGTCAAAATTGATCGGATGTCCGGATACGGATCGGACAAACATTCCGGAAGTTCTGAATGATGCTTGACGGTCGATAACGATATCTGCTCAATCAGAGCGTATTGATACGATATATTCTAATATCAGATCATCAATATATGAAAATGTGGTCATTGACGCTGAGCAGAGATCTGAAAACGGGATGGCGTGTCTGAGCGCTGAAGAGTTGATGAAAAAATGTAATTTTTTACTCACATCAGCCTTGCAGAATGTAAAAAAATGTGCTAAAATAATACAGAAAATGATCAAAAGGTGTTGACAAAAATGTACAAAACCGGCATAATTAGACAGACAGACAGACAGACAGACAGACAGACAGACAGGATAACTATACCCTTTTTGAATATTGTATTCCTCTGAGCATGATGCACTGATTTGGTGTGTCATGCTTTTTTGCGTTTATTTTCAAAGATAAGAGGAATCAAAATGATTACGTATTATTGTCCTGAATGTAAGGTATCATCATCGCAGTCTGAGTGTGAATTGTGCGGATCAAGGACTGTCATGGCTTCAAAATTGTACTGGTGCTGTTCGTGTAATGTGCCGATATATACAGAACAATGCCCTGTATGCGGACAGAAGGGAAGCTATTTTGCCACGGATGCCCGGCCTGTTTTTCCAGAGGAAAGGTTGCTTTTAGAAGCGGCTCTCGGAGAACCGATGAAATACAGGGAACAGTCTGTCTGGAATGTCAACGGAACGTATTATGTCAACGGAAAGAAAATTTCTTTCAGTGTTGATAAGATAAAACGCAGTGATATCCCTGCAATACGTAAAACCATTGAGGATTATTCCGCAGAGAATACCTACGAATTTTTTAACGATCTGATCGACAGATTTATTAAGGCAAATAAAGACAGATTTCATGCGATCACTACAGAAGCGATGGACTATATTATCAAAGCCTCACAGGACTATGACGTAACTTCCATGTTTGTGTCATTTTCAGGGGGCAAGGATTCTACCGTTACAAGTCATCTTGTGACAACGTCGCTGAGTAATCCGGGGATCATCCATATTTTTGGCAACACGACTATCGAGATACCGGATACGATCGAGTATGTCAGTCGATTCAGAAAACAGAACCGCAAGACACCTATGCTGACTTCAATGAACGATCAGCAGGATTTTTTTGAATTATGCGGGGAGTTCGGACCGCCAAGCAGATTGCTCCGTTGGTGCTGTACCGTGTTCAAGACCGGATTTATCAGTAAAAAGATAAACAGTACCTTCAGGAATAAAAAGTCGATCAGGACGTTCTATGGTATCAGAAGAAACGAATCAAAAAGCCGCAGCCATTACAGCCGTGAGGATAACAGCCCGAAGATCAGCAAGCAGAAGGTTTCTTCTCCCATCATTGATTGGATCGATTT
>CACYCN010000103.1 GCA_902772895.1 uncultured Ruminococcus sp. | reverse complement strand
TGGTTTCCGTTTCCAATACCGAGTATACTTATAATGACCATAACCGTCACAGTGATGACCTGATTACAGTCAGTCTGACAAATCAGTTTACCGGTGAAACGAATGCAACCGTTCATAAGGTATGGTATGACGATAATAACGCCCGTGGGTTAAGAAGCGATACCTATATGATTCTCTATAGGAAAAGCAAAAAGTCCGGCAGCACCATGGAGCAATACGGTCAAAAATATTCGTTCAAGCCCAATACCGATAACTATTGGAGCTATGCGTTTACGAATCTCCCCGGATATGACGAGGATGGCTACGAGTATGAATACTATATTCAGGAGCTTGATATTGATGACTATACTACCAGTCAGCTTCAAAACAATACGGAGACTGCGCTTTCAACGTTAGATAATATTGATCGTCTGGTACCCAGCGGCGGTACTTTTGTGGATCGGATCTCCGGTGTCGTTGAGATCAAGGGCAGTAAGCTCTGGCAGAATGTTCTTGAAGACTTTGGAAAAAATCATTACCCCATCGCTGAGATAAAGCTCTACCGGAGAGATAAGTATCAAAGAGACACAAATGGCAATTATGTCTATGAGCAGGAAAAAGATGGGCAAGGACATCCCGTTTTTGACGATAACAATAATCCCGTCTATGTTCAGATGACAGATTCCGAAGGTAATCCGATGACCGATGAAAACAATCAGCCGGTATACAAAAAGGTTGAAACCACCGGTGCGGATAATTATTCCAACCAGATAGGTTCCACAAAAATCTATCAGGGTGATACCCAGTATCGGTTCAAGGCAACGCCTATCAAAAACGATCAGGATGAAATTACCGGCTGGGAACATCACGAAATCAATGCACCGTATTATCAGAGTGTCAAAGATGACGGTACATTGATTCTTCCCATGTATGACTATGACGGCGCGCTGATTACCTATAAGCTTCAGGAGGAAAGTATCAACGGCTATACTTTCAAGATCAGTGAAGAAGAAGAAACGGTAATCAATGATTATCACGGCGGACGTCCTCTGGAAATCAAGGTAACAAAATCATGGGAGAACATGAATGAGACTTCTCATTATCCCGCCATCAAGCTTGTTCTTCATCAGATCATGATGGCAAAGACCACAGTAAACGGTCAGTATGTCATGGACGAAACACAAAATCCGCCCACTCCCAAGCTTACCTGTGTCGAATACAATACTTATGAAATGGTTCTGACAAAGGATTTGGTTGAAAATCCCCCCGCAGATTTGCAGAATACGCTTTCCAAAGATTCAACTACCGGCAGCTGGATATACACCTTCGGAAAAATCAAAAGCACTACACAGGCTGCGGATGGCGGTGTCCCAAAGTATGAAAGGTATAATTCAAAGGAAAACCTCAGAGAACTTGCGCCTGACGGTTCGTTCTTTGCCTATTATGTGACAGAGGAACTGATCAACTACGAGGATGACCCTGTCGAGTTAAACGCTCTTGTCGGTACCGCTTCGTCAAATTATCTGGGTGATTTCTACAAAGCCAATGAAGTATACACTGCCATCAACACGGTTGACCCGAACGGCAATATGTATGCGAAGTATCACGAAAACTTTAAAGTAAAAGATGCGGAATACGGCTTTAAGATCACGAAGTATACGCAGCCCCAAACCATTGAAAATGAACCTCCTGAAACCACAATCATCCAAAGAGACGCTGAGATAACAAACAGCTATGAGCCAAAACTGGATAACTATAAGGGTAAGCTTGTTGTCACAAAGGAATGGGATAACAAGGCTGCAGCAAATCAGAATACCCTTAACAGCGAGTTTAATAGCGTCAAGGGCTACCATGTTACCGTCAGCAGAATGACATCAAATATTGGTGAGGAAAGTATTTTTAAGGTCAATACCGGCAATACAGATACAGATGCGCCGACAGTCACTGTTGACAGCGCTTCTGCCAGCGGTTATACTATTACCCTTGGAACAATGGATGCTTATAAAGCCGAAAATGAGCCTGCGGGCAGCGGTGACACCATAGTGTTCTACGAGGAAACGATTCAATTTAAAAAGATTTCCTATCAGTTCGAGGAAAATATTCCTGTCACGTTCAGAATTTATAAACGCAAACCCAATGATGCTGACTACGCAACCATGCATAATAAGATCGAAATCACCGGTCTTGCGATTTATGGACAGGACGCTACCAGATACACCTACTATATTACCGAGGACGATGCAGCCGCCAATGACCCGATGATGGCTTATATCACCAACTATAAGAGCGGTAATAGCTGGGTCAGGTCTCGTGTCGGCGAGAGAATGGAAAAAGACAATCAGGTTTATCAGGCTTCATTCGGCTTGAAAAATGAATTGAAGGTATTCAATCTCAATCTGTATAAGGTCTTTGGTAAGAGGTACACGCCTCAGGGCGGAAATGAAGTAACAACCGCCATTCTGGAAGAACGTGATTATAACCTTTATTTCAATAACGCTTTTGTCAACTCTCTCCGTTTTGAATTATGGAGAAAAGAGGGTGAAAACGATACTTTTGAACGCTATAACTATACCGGTAACTCTGTTAACGGTCATGTAGAGGATGACGTCACTGGTAATGTTACAAATAAAAAGTATTCTTTGAACATCAGCGGAAAAACTTACAGCTTACAGTTCCAGAATCTGCCGAAGTACAGCCCTGCCGGTAAAGTCTATTACTATCAGGTCAAAGAAAAAGATAAGCCTTCAGACGCGCATTACGATATCTACTATACCAATGACAGAGCGCAGGTGGGTGACACTTTTCTGAAAGAAGTATCCTGCGGCGATGATACCTCCGAAAAGGAAACCTCTGTACGTAATGTGTTTGAGTCAAAGCAGATACTCATTAAAAAGTACTGGGATGATGATAATAATGCTGACGGTATGCGGCCTGCTAATCTGATAGTAACTGTCAGAGAACACATCCCTGAAAACAGCAATCCTTATCATAGCGCCCAGACCGAAGACAGTGTCAGAATTCTGAAAAATAATGATACGGATTCGTCACAGTCCTGGCAGCAGAAAGTCGAGTTCCCGCAATATTATTATAACGGTACTGATCCGATTCCCGGTCTTTCGTATAGTATCACCGAAACCACAGCGCATACCGGCGGCAACGGCGCTTATGCGTATAACCTGACCGAAAAAGGCTATCAGGAGCCGGTTTCAGGCTATAAACTAAACGATAACACATCAAGGTTGTTTGACAATACGACAACAAGCGTTGAAATATCTCATTCTATCAACGGTGACCTGGAAGAACTGAATGTTACCAACTCCAAGGACCGTGTCAACAGTAAGCTCACCTTTGATAAGGTCTGGGACGACAGTAATAATAATTGGGGTCTTCGTCCCGATGTGATGTATATCAAGCTGATGAGAAACGCAAAGGATGTTGTTAACGTCACTTCTACCGGCAATATTCTGATTCCCAAATCAAAAGCAGACGCTTCCGGTCAGATCAAAGTCGAGATAGATAATCTGGATAAAGAAACGGAGTATCGGATCGTTCGCAGGATGATGAACGATACCGAGGAAACCTGGGAAACGGTTGCTTCTACTACCGATTCTTTTGAGTATCAGACTTTCAGTAACGCTGACCCGCTGGTTCCTTCCACCACTGAGATCAAGAGTCTCTCTTTTACGCTGGACAATGTAGCCGGTACCGGCAGTGAGACGGTGAGACTGCAAAAGAAAGTCAACGATGAATGGGTGAAACAAGATACCGACAGGGATGGTCAGAAGATCAGAGCTATCTTATCATCTGATGCAGCGGCTTCCTCTTCAACGGTTGTAAAAACCAACAATGCCGGTCAGCCTGCCGGAATTAAAGATACCACCACTTTCACTGTCTCCGGCGGTGAGATTACCGTTCCGGATGGTAGTGCGGTAGACGGTAAGGTCAGTGTTCTGATGGAGGGTCTGCCGAAATATGACGGTACCTCACTGATTCGCTATCGTTTAGACGGTTCCGATACCGATCTGGTAACCCGTGATACCGAAAATAACACGGTTGCTGTGATTGCTGCGGCTAATGTCGGTACTTCCGGAACAACACTGACGCTGAAGAAGGTAACTGACGGTACTAATTGGGTTAATGTCACCGCTGAATTTACCGCAACAAGATATTTTGCCGCCGACAGCGTCACCGGTGTGGTTGCCATTCCTGTTACAAGCAGCGGTATTGTTGATAATCCCGGCGTCACGTTTGAAAATCTGGACTATGGTACGAACCCAACCGGAACGGCAGACCAGAATGGCTCCTGGCAGCCCTATTATTACACGACGCTGGAATGTGACAAGGAAGGCTATGATGTCAATTCCAAGCTGACCAGCAGTCAGACTGAGGATTCCACCAGGGTCCCGGAAACGACATCCGTTGATCTGGTTTTTGACATTAATGTCAGTTCCTATACCGACCGAAAACACATCAATATCAAGGTGACACGTAACGATGAGCATACACTGGTTGCCACCGATATTAACGATAAACCGTTGAGAATTACCGTAAACGGTTCGGATTACTATGCTTCCAACAGTGAGCATAATACGCCGATTAAGGGCGTTATTGTCATTCCTGTTACCCCGAGCGGCAATGAAAACGTTATTCATTGTACGGTTCATGATCTGCCTTATCAGCCCTATGTGATTACTCCCGCTCCTTATACCTATGCTGTCAGCAGATGTAACTCACTGGGCGGCGGCAGTTATTCGAACACAGTGGAGACGATTACTACTACGACAAAAACAGTTCCTTCTCAAACAATTGTTTCCTACGAAAAAACGTGGAGCCCCTATGCTGTGGCCGCCGGTCTGAAACCGGATTCTATCCATCTGAGATTATTCCGCACTTATACCGGCGGAGAAGATCAGGAAGTAGCCGGATATGATGAGTCATTAAGTAATATTGACGTCACCGGCGCTTCAGTTCCGGAAGGAAAGACGGATTACACCTTTAGCGGCAGTATCAGTAATCTTCCGGCGGGAACATTTGTACAAGGTGCAGACGGTGCTGCTATCTGGAGAAAATACACGTATTTCTTCAAGGAGTATTATGATTCCGAAAGGACACAGCCAACGAACGATACCCCCGGAAGTGAAAAACCCGGAAGTACCACCTATGAACAGTTTACCCAGACCAAGGGCGAGGACAAACCTTTTGTACTGGAAGCAAACAGCCATAGTCTGTCTGCCGTTCTTTCGGAGGGCATCAAAAATACGCTGACTACCACCAAACATGATGTCATTAAAAGATGGATCGATAACGATGACGACGACGATGACCCCGATACGGGTACCAAACCGCCCAGCCGTGATGATTACTATGTTGTGCTACAGCGCAGGGCAGGTATTCAGGGAGCATGGGAGAATGTTGATCTGACAAAAACCACCGTGCAGCAGGTCGATGATAGTGATAACGCTTCTGCATACAATGGAGCGATCACAACTACAGTTCTGAAGGTGGCAAAGGATCAGCTTCATATCCGTTTTGATCAGCTTCCGTATTGTGACGAAAAGGGTGCCCCGTATCAGTACCGTGCGGCTGAGGTAAAAATCGGTAGCCAGATGATCAATGAGAACAAGACCTATCTTTTCCTGGTTCCCGGTACAAAGCCGACGGATGATGAATATTCGTATGTCAGAATCGTTCATCGGGGCAGTAATAACTATAATGTCACGTATAACTATGACTCTGATTATGTTGACCCCGACGCCACTTCGCAAGACAGTTCCAATTATGGGGCGGCTGATTATGATTATAGTAACTATGACACGAATCCCACCAAAATCGTCAACAAAATCGTTAATCCGATCACCTTCTCCCATATTGAAGTGACCAAAAAGTGGGCGGATGAGGATAATGTTTACGGCAAACGTCCGGAGAAGATTACTTTCCGTCTGACAAGAACCAAAAACGGCAACATTGACAATGAATTCAGGAGCAATAAAACGGTCAGTGAAGCGGAAAACTGGACTTGCCGATGGGAACAATTGGCAGCGTTTGCGGCAGACGGCGACAGGTTTGAATATTTTGTCACGGAGATGCCTGTAGCCGGTTATGTGAAAACCGGTCCGACAGAAGAAGCGGTAACGGATGCCGGTGAAACCACCTGGAAACTCACGTTTACCAATACCTATGTTCCGGAAAAGAAAACGCTGACTGCTGAAAAACTGTGGGAAGACTTTTCCAATCAGTACGGTCTGCGCCCTGGGAATGTTACATACGAACTTTACTGCAAGTATGATACCTACTCTTATGAGGAGACCACCGAAGACGGCAAGACCACAAGATCCTATACTAAGGATGGGAACGGATACTTCGGACCGGTTTACAATACCGGCGAGGGTGCTCAGTCAGAAGTGTACAATGAAATCCTGAAAGCCAAGAAAGCTATTAACGAGAATGCGACTCTTGGGCAAAGCGATTTCAAAAAGACAGTGAACGGCAGCGCTGCTGATGCCAAATGGACAACTACCTTTACCGATCTTCCGGCATGGATCAACCCGACCGGTGACGAACGCTTTAACGGCAAAGCAGTTGAAGTTACCTATTATATTGTCGAGTCGTTCGGCGATGATGCTGCCAACACAAAGTATAAAAAGATATACAACTGTGAAGCATCCAATCAGCTGTCGGCTGATGATACTGCCAATACACCCGGAACTTCCAAAGATACCTGGATGTTGGATCAGGGTCTTGTGTATACAGAAACCGACCCCAGCAATGGCGTTTATACCATTCCTAAAGAGGTTTCGGTAAAAGGCAAACAGAGCGTATTGATTTGTGATCTCCCGATCGCTGATGCAAACGGCAATCCATATTCCTATTCTGTGACGGAGACCAATCAGGATGGCACTGAATATTCCGGAACTTCTCACAATGTAAGTATCTACCAAGATACAAATAACACTACTGTCACAAGTCCCTTTGTGGAATCCAATAGACTTGTGACAAGCAAGGAAAAGCAGGAAAAAACCGATCTGATGATCACGGCTGATTCCGACAGCACACCAAGCAATGTCTATTTCAAGATCACCTGTCAAAAGACGGTTACTGCTGAGGGCTATGTAGATGACCTCACTGGCTGTACGCTTGAGCCTGCACCTGATTTTGCGCAAAATTCCGAAAGTAAGGTTCTGGCATATACAGCCGATCATGGAACTGGAGATGTTGTCATGATAATAAGTGGTCTGCCGAAATACGAAGGGAATACGGATAAACCGTACACCTACAGTGTAGTGGAGTACGGCAGTGATAGTGTCGATGAGGCGGTGCCTCTCGATCATACGACACTGACTGTTTCAACTGCTGACAACGCTGATACCAGTAAGATTGATCTCACGGTAACAAAACCAAGCCCAACGGCAAATCAAAAAATCTTTTTCAGGATCAAGCGCAGCACGACTACCATAACCGATGAAACCGCCACGATTCTGAATGGCAAAAAAGCGCAGCCGCTGCTGATCTGCGGTTCGGATGAAAAGCCGGTCTATCAGAATAATCAGACAAAAGACGGCAGACCTGTATTGGTGGATGAGATCAGCTCAGCCGATATTGATGTGACGACAAGCACCTCAGCTGACTATCAGAAAAATGTCATGATTGAAAATGATATCATCTGTCTTTTCTGTGACAGCACTTCTGCTTTGTTGACCATCAAGGGACTTCCGAAGTATAGCCCCTCCGGATTTGAGTATGAATATACTCCTGTCGAATACAACGGTTATTTACCCAATGCTTCGGCTCTGGACAGTACCACCATGTCTGCTTCGGCTTCAACTGATTCGGTTGATGCTACCAAGGTCAATGTCACAGTAACGAAAGCCTCTGTCAGTGTGAACGATAAGGTTTGTTTCAGACTGAAACGAAGCATCAAGTATACGCAGGCGAATGGTCTTGGGAACTTTACCGTACTAAAGTCAGCGGCTTCTGCCGGATCGACTGCTTCCATTCAGAACACCCTGAATTCATGCAATATCATCGTTGCACTTGACTGGCAGGATAACGGTTATCTGAACGGTAAAACAATATTGTCCACGGATGATGCAGATCATGCCGGTGAAGACGCTGTATTGGCAATGCATTACAATACGGAAATAAAACTCGGATGTAATTCACTGAACGTTAACAGCAGTCCCTATGAGGAAACAAAAACAATTGCTGTGACAGCCAATACACAGACTGAGGACAACAAACGTCCCTATACCGTGAAATACGGTGTTGTTTTCCGGGATCTTCCCAAGTATGATTCCAACGGAAATCCCTATGATTTTACCATTGAACAGAAGATCAAAACAGGTGCTTTGACTGATGCTGATTATAAAGCTCAGATCGTAGGCGCTTACGATGATACTTCCGGAAAGTCGGTAATTCCCAAAAACGACACCAGACATTTAGGTTCCAATATTGCCGAAAGTGAGTCAGGAGCCGAATCGCTTGTGGATGTGATAGACGGCGCTGACAACAAACAGGGCAGAAAGTACAGCTACGGCACGACTTACACTACCTATACCG